>JAPLIX010000009.1:5152-13454 GCA_026388865.1 Pseudomonadota bacterium
TGGGCGCATTCATGCGAGCTTGCCGTGAGTCCCGATTTCCCGGGATCAAGCGGTAGCGGCCGATGGCCGCTCCTGCCGCATTTTTTATCTCGGGAGGGAATAGAGATGTTTTATTAGAACCGTCCCCATTTTCCTTTGTTAAAAATAGTATGGTGTCCCCTGATTTCCGCGAGCCCAACAAGATAAATGGCGAGCGGTTTACGGTCAGGGGCATCGTCTTGTTATCCTTTTTTGCAAATAATATCATTATGATAGTCGATATATATTTTTTGCAATGTATGTTCACGCACCATATTCAGCTGGCTAATATCGAGTGATATTGCACCGTAGTCACACTGAACATGGTGGTTTGGGCAAAGAATAATTATATTGCCAGGCACATCTGGTCCATCATGTGGTTTTCCTAATGGTTGAATGTGATGTGCTTCAGAATACCTATCTTTATTAGACAACTCAATTGTCTGCCCACAAATCTGACAACGATGATTATGTAATTTCTTGATTTTGCGAATAAGGTCTGTATCTCTAATTATTCTATGAAAATAAGAGTCATGCCGAGAAGGCTCTGTATTACCATTTGGCAAAATAGTTTCAGAATTATTTTGTAGTTTTAAACTGTTACTATTTTTTGATCTCAAGTGTCGTGCACATTCAGACATTAGTGGTGGAATATAGCTAGTCCCTTGCCCACGTCCTACTAATTTTCTATATTGCGTAGTTTTAGCATCCTCCCCAAGTATATTCCATGCATCGACAAATTTTTTGATAGCTGATGAACTTGTTTTATAAGTTATTTTTCCTTTTTCTGGTTTGTAATGAATATCAAACTGTTCCACCCAGGCAAAAAATGTATTCCCTTCTTTTGTTTTCCATCTATAATTTTTCCCCATTGAGTCGATAAATTGAAGAAGTTGATCAACATTTATTTTATGTGTCAATTTATTGCCCTCCGTAATAAGAAATTAATATATGTTAGGATAACATTGTCTTTTATCTTTATTCTACTATTGTCCACCTAATATAAGCAAACATGTTGCCCGTCAAGGTTTTATATAAATATTTTCCTGTAAAATTGTCCGTAATTCCACAATATGATTTTATTAAATTGGTTATGCCGAATCGGTATAGTTTAAGGCTTTGTTGTGGTACTGGTTTCAAAGATTCTCTTGCTTAAAAAGGGGATGAAGTATCCCCGGCATCCTCTTGTATCTAAACATAACCGGCAGTCCTGCTATACATGGCAGGGCTGCCGGTTATTATTCACTATCACTAAATGTTACGTTCTCAGCTTTTTTCCCCCAGCAATTCGGTAATCGCCGGGCACTCGCGCTCCCCAAGCTTTCCCTTTTTGGCAAGGTCTTCCGCCACATCAGACAGTCCGATCTCCGCAAGTCTTTTTCCTGGTGGGCAGGCCGTCAGTAGAGCATTTTCCATTCGCCCACCTTGCAAAATCCTATTTTAAATAATATCCAATTGTATTTTGATGGCCTCTTCAATCCTGCGCATATCTTCTTCTGAGAGAACGCCGGCACGTTTAAAAAGTCGCAACTTGCTTACAGTTGCCAGTTGATCGGCCATTGCGTTACTTCCTTTACCGCCAAAAACCACCAATGCCTCGCTGGGATATAGACGATCTGTCTTGCTGGTTAGAGGAACAACTTGAACTCGATTGAGGAACTTATTTGAAGCATCATTACTGATGATGACGGCAGGGCGCTTCTTTTTTATTTCTCCACCAATGGAAGGATCAAAATTAACCCACCAGACCTCACGCCGTTTCATGGGCTGTGTCCTTAAAGGTGCTCTCGGCCCACTCTATGGCTTCTTCCTCCCGCTTTTTGTCCCTTGCCATTTGAGCGTAAGCTGATTCCAGATTAGGGCGTACTACATGCGGGCGCACCAGTTCTTCAACGAATTTACTGATTTTGCGGGGGCCTATTGTCTTGTGAAGGCCCTCATAAACTTTCTCATCCACAGTTATTGTTAATTTTTTTTGCATTGAAATGCTCCGCTCTATATACGTGTAGTGTACGTGCTTTCTTTGTCTATGTCAATGCGTATCATTAACATTAGGAGAGCAATACGTTTGATTCGCAATAACTCTGGGGTACCCGGTACCCGCTTGTTTCTCGCTCTCCTTTTTCAAGGATATTTGAAACTTCCAGTCGTCGCCAAAGTCAAACCAGTAGAACAGATAGTGTCCAGATGGCAGGAGAAATACATCTGCGAGTGTGATCTTCTTGAGTTTCTTTGAGGCTGTGCTGAATCCCCCGTCTCGTCCGAGACTGTTTCTGCTGTCGCGAGGGGTCTTTCCGGTGAAGAAATCATAGCAGTGATCGTTGTCGAAATTGGTCAGCGATTGCATGACTTCGTGCATTTCGTCCAGCGTCGTATCAGATTCGATTTCTACGGTTCGCTCAAATGGTTCCTGCAGATAGATTCCCCAAACACATTTGATTTTCAGAGTGTAAATCATCGTTCCTTCCTATGCCCAATGCCCAACTTGAGGGGCGTGGGTGGAGCGGCAGCATAACGACTGAGCTAAGCAGCGTGGCGGCAGTATCGCCACGTCCGTCTTGAGGGATTTGTTGGCTGTGCCGTTTATTTTATGCTTCATATTTTCTCTTGAGTATTTCGTAAACTTCTCTTTGTTCCGCAGCAGGCTGTTAAAAAACTCATCTTTATTAAACATGGGCAGCTGCCGGTCATCTATTTACCATTACCATCAATCAACTGCTCAACTGCTTTTCCCCAGAAGCTCAGTAATCGCCGGGCACTCGCGCTCGCCAAGCTTTCCTTTTTTTGCGAGGTCGTCCGCCACATCAGAGAGCCCGATCTCCGCAAGCCTCTTTTTCGTCGGCAGGCCGTCAGTGGAGCAGCCGCGATAATGATAGTATTCTTCAAGCATGCCCGGATGATGAATCGGATCATTCTCCCCGCGCCGGGTGCCCTGCCTCAGGTCATCCTTGCGCGTGATGCCCAGCAGCGCATTGAAGCTTTTCTCAACCTGGTATGCCCGCTCGGCTGCTTCATAGAGTTTACCTGGATCACGGCCCGTTGCCGCCTGGTAGATTTCCCCCATTTCCTCAACAAGAATGAGCGGATCGGCAAACACGTCGCAGCCTACCATGGGCACAAAGCAGATGCCCAGGCAGTCCATGAGCATTTTGTAGTTTTCGCTCCACCACACCACCCGGCCCTTTGCTGCAGGGTTTGCATGTTCCAGAATTCCCACAGGAAGGTCTTTGCCGAAAATTCTTTCCATCATGTCCTGGAGTCCGATCATGGCAGGGAACGGGTGGCCTTTCAAATGGTCAGCACCGCGGGTGGCGACAGAGGAGGCAAGGCTCATGGCAATGGCCTGGGTGCAGTTGTAGGTGAAAGACTGACCCTTGGTGTGAAAGCCGTATTCCTGAGCATTGCCGCCAATGCGCGCAACCGCATCCGGCATGCTCTCGGCAAGGATATTGCCGAACCCTTCGCGCCTGGTAATTTTCATAATCATGTCGGAAATCACCCGCTCATCCCCCCACTCTAAGTGGATGCCGCCGGTATCCTCGGTCCCGATAATGCCCCGCTGATAGCATTCCATGGCCATGGCAAGGTTCCAGCCGAACTGGACGCAGTCCATTCCCATGCGGTTGACCAGGTCTGAAATATGCATTAGTGCTGGAAAATCAAAGAGGCCAAGTAGGGGGCCCATGTTGGTATAGTGGCCGAACTCAAGCTTATCAGTCTTCTCTCCCTTGAACGGGCCTTCCGTCACTTCCCACTTCTGGGTGCATGCCACCGGGCAGCGGTAGCATGCGATCTGGCCCGCCTTGTAGTTCTCCACCAGTTTGACAATATCAAGCTGCTCGGGGGTAATCCGTACCTGCTGGTTTTTGATGCGGGTCTGGTCGCTGTTCTGGGCGATGAGCATCAGCGAGCCATATTCCTTGTGCGCAAACAAAGCAGGGCCCTTGCCCCAGATATCCCGGTAGCGATTCACCAGTTCGTCAAAGGCAGCAGTGTCAGCAACCGGAACCGTGCCGTCAGCTTTCACGATTATCGCTTTCAGGTTTTTTGAGCCCATGACGCAACCCATGCCGGCCCTGCCGTTAAAGCCTACCCGTTTGCTGCTGTTGCAGATATTTGCATACCTGACCAGATTTTCTCCGGCCGGCCCGATGCGGGCGGTTTCACACACGCCGTATTTTTCCTGGATCTTCTCATCAGTGGCGTAGGTGTCAAGCCCCCACAGGTCGGTGGCTTCAACCAGCTCCGTTTTTTTTCCTTTCTCAATAAGAAGCACCACCGGCTTTTTTGCCTTTCCTCTGAAGACAAGATGGTCATAGCCTGCCTGCTTCACCCGCGCCGGGAATGTCCCGCCGCCGTTTGAGTCGCCGAAGATTCTGGTGAGCGGGCTTTTAGCGGTTATGGTCATGCGTGAAGAGCAGGGAAACGAGGTGCCGACCAGTATGCCGAAGCCGAATATGAGCGGGTTGTCCGGCGACAGCGGATCTATCTCTGGGTTTTTGCGCAAAGCATCATACAGCAATCGGGCGTTAATACCTGCCCCGCCCGTGTAGCCGCTTTTAAGCTCTTCGGAGAGATCCTCTTCCCGGATTGTGCCATTGGTGAGATCCACCTGAAGAATTTTGCCGCTCCAGCCATCGCTGCTGCCGGCTTTACCCGGTGTCGAATTTTTCATAAGCATCTTCCTTTCTGCGTCTTGCAATAGCGATACTGATGACGTTGAAAAGTATAAGAAACTGTCTCTCGGCTGCCGAAAGAATTACTTCCCGGTCATTAATATATAGTACTACATACAGGTCATTATGAACAGGCTTGAAATATTTTTTTGCCTCAGGTATTAATAAGTATTTCCTGCCGGGATTTCTACAGCACCACGGCGTGTAAAACTACTATAATATTCTGCTCGTTTTAAGTCGATAAAATAAATACCGTTTGTTCTGTCATCACTAATTTTTTCAGCGCCAAGGAGGCCCCATGCCATTACTCAGGATGAAAAACAAGTCAGTGTCCTCAAGCTTCACAAAACTTGCCCTGTTCGTATTGATTGCAGCGTTCACCGCACCTGCGGGTTTCAGCGCAGAGTATACGGCGGCAGATAAGAAAGCTTATTTTGCAGCATTGCAGGATGCTGCGGTGGCAACCCAGCAGGAGATAAGCACACATCTTCTATCCGTCGTCCCCGGATCGGACCGGATCAACCGGCAAAAACTTTTCGGCAGCGACATCACCTGGGAAGGCGAACCGGGGAGTTCACGGGTGCTGGCTGTGGCGTTCATGTCCAAAGCTTCTTATGAAAAATATTACAAAGAGAACCTTGAGCAGCACAGTAGCTCGTACATCCTCACAAAATGCCTGTGGGTAACGGTTGCGCCGGAGCTTAAAAACTTCTTTATCTCGAAACGCTGGCTGGGAGAGTGTCCGCCGAGCGCAAAAAGGGTGAAACAGGTGCTGGGTCTGCACCCGGCATACGATTATGACGTACTGCTTGAAATGTGGGTCGAGCCGAAGAGCCTGTTTCGCCCCAGCCCTGACCCTGAAATTACCGACCATGAAGCAGCGCTCGCGACAAAAGTTTCTGAGAGCAACTGGATATTCCCCAACGACTCAAATCCGTTTTTAAAGCTGGACGATACCGTGCTGTTTAAAGACGCCCAGTGGGACAAGGCCGGTGTCCCCTACCGGGCATGGTTTATCAACCGGGCGCAGACAATTTATGCCGTAGGCAATCCGGATGATCCCGCAACGTGGGGCTATCCCTGGACCCGGCTGGGCTATACCTATGACTGGGGAAATTCGTGGGACCATGAAGGAGCGAGCGAGTTTGTGCTGCGCATCGACCCGGAGAAAAACGGCGGAGAAGCAGTGGTTACGCTTGAACAGGCAATTTACGCGGACACCCCGGAATGGGACAATTATTTCCGCTGCCGGCCGGAGCATGGCAGCCTGTGGCAATAAATGTTCCCGTGAGCCGGTATTCTCATAACCGGCTCAGCTCAAAATCCTGCCGAATGTCTTCTGACGGTTCTTTATCCAGAAGGCGCACCGCAACAATTGCAATGACAGCGAGCGCAAAGCCCGGCACGATCTCATAGAGCCCACGCCAGCCGAACTGCGAACTGTCACGCCGCCTCTTTGATAAGTCAGAAACAGGAAAGATCGCCGTGAAAGTCATTAATCACTACAGCGATGAGGTCCTAATAGTTTTCCCTGGATAATGATAATAGAAAAACGAAAACCCTTTGCCATTAAGCTGTTGGCAGAGGGTTTTTATTTTAATTCTAACGTACAGTGTTCAGCCTCTAAATTCTTTCCCGGTGAGCCTGCGGAAGGCTTCCTGGTAGCGCTGGCTGGTTTTTTGAATGATCTCTGCAGGAAGCGTGGGGGCAGGCGGTTTCTGGTCCCAGGTAAGGCTGAGCAGATAGTCACGCACAAACTGCTTGTCAAAGCTGTTCTGCGCTTTTCCCGGCGCATAGGAATCCTGTGGCCAGAAACGCGATGAGTCGGGTGTGAGCACCTCATCAATAAGAATAATCTCATTGTTGAGGGTACCGAATTCAAACTTGGTATCAGCAATTATTATTCCCCTTTCCTCTGCTATTGACCGGGCTTTCTGGTAGATGGCAATGGTAAGCTGCTTGAGCCTGGCTGCTGTCTCTTTGCCCACCAGTTTCTCCGCGGCTGAAAAATTGATATTTTCATCGTGGGTGCCTATTTCAGCCTTGGTCGAGGGAGTGAAAATCGGCTCGCCAAGCGCATCTGATTCCTTCAGGCCCGCGGGCAGCGGAATGCCGCAGATCGTCCCGCTCTTCTGATAATCCTTCCACCCGGAGCCGGAAAGATAGCCGCGCACCACGCACTCTACGGGAAGCGGCTTTGTTTTTTTGATGAGCATGCTGCGGCCGGAAAGAATATCCTGGTACTGCCGGCAGGCCGCGGGAAAATCTTCCACGCGGGTGGAGATGAGATGATGGGGCACAATGCCGGCCAGCTGGGAAAACCAGAAGGCGGAAAGCTGCGTGAGGATTTTTCCCTTGCCGGGAATCCCGTTGGGGAGAATTACATCAAAGGCAGAGATGCGGTCGGTGGCAATCATCAGCAGCGCGTCGCCCAGGTCGTAGAGGTCGCGCACCTTGCCCCTGTTGAGCAGTTTTAAATCCTTAAATTCGGTCTGGAGAATTATCTGTTCAGTCATATCATGTGCCCTGAAGCTGTCAGCTATTTGCTACACCTCATCATAGCGCTTTCCCGCGCGGGAAGAGCTCTTTTTAATTTTTGCCTGGGCTGCCTCAACCCCGGCCTGAAACGCCTTTTTATTCAGCTCTACAAACTGCTTGGGCACCCTGCGCAGCACCGCCTTTTCCATGGCAGACTCTGATATGTGGGGGAAAATCTGTGACATGGCCCCGAGCGCGACAATGTTGGCGACATTCTCCCGGCTGAACTTTTCCCGGGCAATCCGCGTGAAGGGGATGGCATACGCCGGCGCGTCAGCGTTCTGAGACACGTAGGTCGAGTCAATAATTAAAATACCCTCGGGTTTCAAATACTGATAATTCTCGTCGCAGGCATCCTGGCTCATGGCCAGCAGCAGGTCAAGCTCTGAGGCCTTGGGATAGTTTATCTCCTCATCGCTGATGACCACGTCAGAGCGGCTGAAGCCTCCCCGTGCCGCAGCGCCATAGGCCTGCGTCTGGGCAACAATTTTTCCGTCATAAATGCCCGCGGCTTCTGCCACGATGATGCCGGCAAGGATCAGCCCCTGTCCGCCGAGCCCTGCCAGGCGAATTTCATACTGCTCTGCCATGAGAAATCCCTATTGCGGTGAACATTTCCTGCTCAGGCTTTTTGCGCCCGCTCCATAAGTTTTTCATATTCTTCGCAGTACTCGGGCTTATCCAGATCCGCCAGCACCCCGAGCACTGTTTTACCCCTGAGCTCTTCCGGGCTCATGCTCTGCACATCATGCATTGACACCAGGCTGTCCCGCTGCTGCTTGAGCATGCTGACCCCGCTGCCCAGGCGGTTATTGCGGCCATAAATAGTGGGGCACGGGGTTATTACCTCAAGTACGGAAAACCCTTTTTTGCTGATGGCCCTGGCCATCAGCTCATCAAGCTCATCGACATGGTAGGTGGAGCCGCGGGCAACAAATGCCGCACCTGCAGCTTCGGCAAGTTTGGGAACATCAAACGGGTTCTCAATATTGCCCATGCGCGCGGTTGATGCAATGCTGCCCAGCGGCGTGGTCGGGGAAATCTGCCCGCCGGTCATGCCGTAGATGCTG
>JAPLIX010000297.1 GCA_026388865.1 Pseudomonadota bacterium
AAATTGCAAAATACGGGTAGCGGGTTACAAAGCACCTGGCAGTAAACATGCCAAGGCCCACCCGGATCAACAGCGGAAACGATCCCTTGGCATAATAGGTGTTCGGCACCAGCGCATGGTAATAAGAAAACCTCCCGAGCAGAAACAGGCTGTAACCGGCAATAATGATAATAAGGCCGGGGATATAGGGCCGCAGCGGCTCTTTTTTTGTCAGGCGGCAGAGCCCGAGATACGCAGCAAAAAAAGCTGCAAAGAGAATGCCTTCAGGACGGGTTAAGGCTATGAGCAGCAGGAGTATTGAAGCTGCGGCAAACGGCAGCGTCCGGTTGTGTGCCCACAGGATAGCCAGAGCGCACAGCACAATGAGAAACGTGTATGGCGCGGTTTCAAGCCCGCTCGTCGCGCTGTAATGAAACGGCAAAAACAGCACGTAGAGAAACGGGGCAACCAGGCTTGAGAAGCCCCGGGTGTAAAAGTAGCGAAACGGTATGAACCACACCAGGAGAAAGGTGAGGGTGTTAGAGAGCCAGCAGACAAATCTGCTGAATCCAGGCATATCAAAACCAAGTTTGTAGGCGCAGGAAATTCCCGCCATCCACAGGAAGTTGGAATACCCCTCTACCCGGTCACCCTCATTAAAAACAGGACCGTTCCCTTCTGCAAGGTTTTGTGCAAAACGGTAGGTGATAAATGCATCCTCACAGGGATGGTCATTGAACGTGAAAAGATAATAGCTCTCGGTGCAATAGCCAATGACAAGTAAGAGCGCAAGCAGACAGGTAACTACCTGTTTGTTGTTTTGCATGAAGCGGTTCCCCGGCTATAAAAAAACTGATTCAGCCCCTGGTGCGTGCTGCACACATACGCACGCACGGCTTGAGCTGCTGTGCCCGATACAAGCGAAGCAGGGCCTCGTTAACCTCCCTGCCGCGCCTGCGCAGTATCAGCGTTTAACCTCCACAAACAGCGCCCCGGGCTTCATTGATGCATGCATTTTGCAGACCGGACATTGTTCCGGCGGCGTATCCCCGGTGTGGATATACCCGCATGTGGTGCATCGCCATTTTTTCATCGTGTCGTGCCCTCCCTTCTTGATATAAAACTATATTGACGAATTCAATATATACTAAAATAATTTCACACATTCCAGAAGTATTATCATTCCTGGAGCAAATGCTTTCACCCGTTTAAAAAAGAGTGCGGCGGCGGGGATTAAACTTTATTATGGCAATAATAGCCCCGGATGTATTATACAATACCATTACGCGAAATAATAATAATAAGGTACTGTCAAAAGTTTTATGAAAATGAAACCACAGAGGACACTGAGAAATTATCTGTGTTCTCCAAAAGAATGAACGGTAATGAAACACTCGCCGCTGTTCTACAGCATAGAAGGGGTAGTAATACGGAAGCTCTTGAGCACGGCTGGAAGAAAAGGTAGTGTGCTGTATATAAAATGTACCGGAAAAATAAAGAAAAAAAATGATAATTTAGAGGACCCAGGGGGGTTAACTGACTTTTTGTTAACTTATTGAAACATATTATTTTCTCTGCGTTCTGGTTAATTTTTGACAATCCGTAACCATAGTAGAGGGAGCACGCTATGAAAAAAGTACGCTTGGGCAGAACCGGACTGGAAGTTACCCGCTGGGGCCTGGGAGGCATTCAGCTATCCACGGTCATGGGCGGGACCACGGAAGAGGTAATCGCGCAGCTGATCAATGGCGCGCTTGATTACGGGATAAACTTTATTGACACCTCGCGGGTCTACATGGATTCCGAGACCAATCTCGGCGATGTTCTTAAAAGCCGCAGAAAAGAGTGCGTCATTGCCAGCAAATCCTATCGCCGGACCCGCGATGAAGTGCTGGCGGACATTGAAGAGAGCCTCACCCAGCTGCAGACCGATAAAATAGATATCTACCAGGTGCACGCCCTCTACCCCCATGAGGTTGCCCAGGTGACGGGAAAAGATGGTGCCCTGGAAGCCTTCAGGCAGGCCAAAGAGCAGGGGCTGATCGATTTTATTGGCATCACCAGCCACCATGTAAGCGTTCTTGTTGACATGCTGAAAACGGATGCGTTTGACACGGTGATGTTTCCCTTTAATGTCATTGAACGCGAGCCGGAACAGGAGCTGCTTGCCCTTGCCCGGGAAAAAGATATCGGCACCATCGTGATGAAACCGCTGGCAGGAGGGGCGGTCAGGAATATCAAAGACTCATTTAAATTTTTTAATAACTACCCGGTCGATCTCATCCTGAACGGCGTATCGAGTATGGCCGAGCTCCAGGAGAACCTCAAGCACGCTGAAACAGAGGAGCTCTTGACAGAGGGTGAGCTGCGCGCTTTCGAGAAAGAAGTTGCCGTGCTGGGCAAGGACTTCTGCCGACGCTGCAGCTACTGCATGCCCTGTCCCAATGACATTCACATACCGGACATGATACATGTCTTCTACCAGATGGTCAGGGGCTGCCGCTATGAAGACCTGCCTGAGGAGAAGAAGAAGATGGGCGAGGCGCTGCTCATCTGGCTGCAGGTTTGCGAAGAGTGCGGCAAATGCGAAGAGAAATGCCCGTATACGCTGCCCACTGTGAAGCGCAAGCGGGAACTGATGGAGATATTTAACCGGTAACATTTTATTCCAGCAGGTTGAGAGGGAAGCTCTGATGGATATATCAAAGACAATTGCAGAGATGAAAAAGGAGCCGGGGTTTGCGGCGCAGGTGGGCATGGTGCTCGTGCACAACGGTGTGGTGCGTGCCTGGTCACGCAAAGACCGGAGCGCGGTCAGCGCTATCGATGTCTCGGTGAACAGGGAGAAAATCAGTGCCCTGCGCGATGAATACGCCCGGAAGCCCGGCATTTATAAAATCCTTATAGAGGCGCAGACCGGCAGGCTCAGGCCCGGCGATGACCTGCTGTTTATCGTGGTGGCGGGCGATATCAGAGAAAATGTGAAGCCGGTGCTCGCGGAACTCCTTGACCGGGTCAAGGCCGAAGCAGTGATCAAAACAGAACACAGCGATTGAGCTGAGGCTGATATGGATAGCGGCGATGGAAGCAAG
>JAPLIX010000592.1:0-1820 GCA_026388865.1 Pseudomonadota bacterium
GTGGCGGCTTCGAGCGCATGGTGTATCTGTTTTCCCGTCATGCAGGTTATGCCGACACAGAGCGGATCTTTTTTTAGCGCTTCTTCCAATCGTTGCTGCCAATTGCTTTCCACCCGCTGATCAATGATGGTTACCGGATAGCCTCTTTGATATGGAATGGCTGCTATCGATAGCAGGCCCAAGGGGAGCCTGGCCCCCAGCATGTCAAATGTGCCGGTCTTTGGCTGGATGAGAATAATTTCCTTCATAAATAAACCTTATAAAATTAAATCGTGCTGTTAATCTTTTTGAGTTTTTTCAATAATCAGAGATTCAATACCGGGCTCATTTCCCTGGAGAAAATATAAGCAAGTATAATAGCCTCATTAGAACAATATCATATTCAAGGATAGGGGCGGCAACAAGGTCAATCCCTTAATATCAGCTACCCCCAAACCGTATCTGAATAATTTGCATAAAGGATTTTGTTGCTGCCTTAAGTAATTTCCACTTTTTGATGGAAACCTCACCCGTCTGTCGGTTGGTGTGGCGGATAGGCTGATTCAACAATCTATCTTTTCTTAGAGCAAAAAAACCTGAGATCGCGACATTCGGGGCAAAGGTATTTGAAGGTATTTGTTGCAGAATCTGTTTTAATGCTTCTGTGCGCATGAGGCGGAATGGGCAGTTAACATCAGTGACTCCCCGTCCATAGAATACGCGAACGACAAGACGGGAAACTGCGCTAATGATTTTACGCGAGAAGGGTTGCTGTCTGCCATCCCGGATACCAATCACAGCATCATATTTCTCTCTTTCAGTCCACAGCTTTTGGAACTGCTCGGCTTTTATTTCATTATCGCTATCCACCTGAAAGACCCACTGTGTCTCTGGTACTGCCAGGTGATACCCCTGCAATATGGTAGGACCATGCCCGGAATTTTTTTTATTGATAATTTTTATGTGCGGGTTATTGCTGTATTTTAATAACACTTCAGCAGTATTATCCTTTGAACCGTCATTCAAAACAATGAGACGATAGGTAATTGCTAACCGGTCTATCTCCTTTGTCCAGTCGTCCAGAACATCGCAAATACACTCTGCCTCGTTATATACCGGCATTACTACTGCTACATCATTCATCCCTGTCACCTGATTCTGCGCGAGTTAACCAAAGCGGGGTAGCGCAGGGTAAGCTCGGGCGTCCCGAACAATATATGCTCAACTGCTTCCACCCCCTGCATGAGGACATGGTCCATATTGCTGCATTCGTATTTCCACGCGCCGAACCTGCCGCGCGAGTAGATCTGCTGTTCCTGCAGCGCGGCAAGGCACCGGTCAACCAGTTCATCACGCCCCAGAAAGGGCGTCGGGTAGGCGTACTCAGCCCTGGTTGACCAGACCGATGCAATCGGCGCATTCTTCTCAATGAGCTGCGTGTTATAAAAGCCCTGCAATGCGACATCGATAAGCTGGTCATGGGCGACCGGCTTTTCCAGAGATTCGGCGACCTCCCCCATCAGCGACCAGTACCCGCCCCGGGGCGCGTTGTTCGGTGAATAGTTTGAAAAAACAGTCACCCGGTAAAAGGGATTATCATCTTCCGGGAAGTACATCCAGCATTTGGTCTTAAGCTTTTCTGGCGGTTCTCCCTTCAATCCGATACCAATAATATTAGAAGAAGAATAAGTAAATCTCTTGTTTTGTTCAGCGGGGATGCCATTAACGAGGCATAATAATTGATCTACGGGCATGGTTGAAATCAGGCAGTCATAGGTTTCTTCGCGGCCGTCTTTGAACCGCAGCAGCTTTCGCGCGGCGTCCACCGCCGTCAGTTCCGA
>JAPLIX010000592.1:1905-3884 GCA_026388865.1 Pseudomonadota bacterium
CGGGGAAATTTGAAGGCATTATTGGGGCCCCAGGAACAGTCCTGGCGGCCGTTTATGATATTATCAAGCACCCGCTTGACATCCGGTATTGCCACCCGCTCGCCGGTCCAGTGGGCGGAAAGCTTCTCCGGCGGATATGCCCAGACTTTTTTGTTATACGGTATCAGGAAGTGCTTTGCAATCCCCTCCCCGAACGTGTGCAGGATCCATTCAAGGAAGTTTGCGTTCGGCACAGGGCTGTTGCTGCAAGAAATTAAACCCGCAAGGCACTCCAGCATCTCCTTTTCCGGAAGCATGCCGATGTTGTACTGGAGTGGATAGGGAATAAATCTGCCGCGCATCCATATCCAGCTTTCCCGCTCATGGGAGACCCAACTGTCCTCGGGCAGCAGCGCTGCCATCACCCGGTCAAAATAATCATAGTGAGAGAACTGGATGTGTCCGCCGATGTCCCAGATGAACCCCTTCTCATCCGTACAGCTTGCCGATAATCCGCCCACGCAGGGGTTCTTTTCAAACGATTATAACAATCTTCAGCTTGTCATCCACCATATACTCTCTGCCTGTTGCGCGCGTTCACAGCGCGTTTTTAAATTTTGCATCCACGTAGGTCCGTATGGAGGGGGAAAGATACCGTTCCTGCAACTCGTTCGCAAACCCCCGGTTTATCAGGAGGGCGTTTTTTTGCGGCAGCCTCATCATTAAAGAACGGCAGCGGTGCCACTCGCCATCAAGAAGTGCTTCGCGCTGCGCCGCCGTTGCATGTTCGGGCATCAGAAGCATTCTCCAGAACCGGCACAGGGTCTCTGCAAAGCCGCAGCCGACACCTTCATAAAAAGCGTCCTGCAGCGGGGCCGGCAGCTGCTCTCCAAACCTGCTGTCCAGAGGATAATCGGGGGCCTGCAGGGTATCAAAAAGCATCAGTTCCCCTACCTTCATGCCGAGTCCTCGAACCACCTCCCCCTGGTAGCGTTCCGGGATATTTTTAATTTCCCCTAAAAGATCATCTGTGCTGCCACCCCTATTGTGATCGGCTGTTTCCTGTTTAAATGTATTAAGAAAGTTGCTATAAAACCATTGCTCTACAGAAGGGATATTATCAAAAAGGATTTTTTGGTTAACCAGCAAGCCATAATATTTGTGCCCGAGATACTGGAAACCCCAGTTTTTATAAAAAAGATCCGGATATCTTTGCGACAGCAATAATTTTAGTGGCTGGAACTCCTGTTCAGGAACATTGTTGGATAAACGGATGATTCCACCAATAACGTTAGGGATATAGAGCGAAGAAATCGTTTTTAAAGTTTCCTCTATGGTGACGTTTTTTTCTTTCCCGGCAATGGTTCTCGCTGCTATCAGTGTCCCGAAAAAGCTATACGCCTCACTTCTATTAGCTTCGGGATAGTTTTGCACTATGAATTGTGCAGTTTTTATATCAGGCGGAGAAAACTCTCCAAGAATAAATTTGTGTGCAAATAGATCGTAGTAATATCCTTTGTAATAAAATATTTTAGGAAAATCTTGCAGTGAATAGAGTCCGATACTTTTCCATATACCGCACATAATAAAAAAACTAAACAGGGAGATGATTATCAACCGGCTGAACCTGTTTTTTCTCCCGGTGCGCAAGAAAATAAACATGCCGATTGCAATTGCGGCAAAGTAGAAAGGGAAAAGGATATACAGCCAGCGGTAGCGAATTGCATCGGCTGACCCGAACGTGGCAAAGAGTCCCACGTTTGGCCAGTATTCAAATGGGTTAATATGCATGGGAGACAGTGAAAGACAGGTTAGAAAAAATAGCGGGAAAAGCGCACAAAACAAACCATGAATAAAGGATAATGGCAAGTTACTTAATCTTTCTCTTATTGGTGTGCTTTTGGATGATGAATCGCTTATAAAATATTTTAAAATTATGCCCATGCAAAATAGAATGAACAGCCAAAAGAAGACAGAAATAAAGCCTACAGCACGCGAGG
>JAPLIX010000558.1:0-1680 GCA_026388865.1 Pseudomonadota bacterium
AACCTTTATGGAACTCGTGGAGGCGCTGGACAAAAAAGAGCCGCTCAACAGCATAGAGGGTATTTACTACAAGGAAGGTGGAAAGATCACTAAAAATCCCGATCGTGGTTTTATTAAAAATCTTGACGAGCTTCCGGAACTGCCCTATGAACTGGTTGATGTTGATGCCTATGCATCACTCAACATTGAGGGCAAATCACTTGACTTTGTCAGCAGCAGAGGCTGTCCTTTCAAGTGTTCTTTCTGTTATAATATTTTTTTTAACCGGCGGACCTGGCGGGCTTTCTCAGGCAAAGAAACCGTAAGGCGGCTCAAACATTTTGTTGAAAAATATCAGGTCAAGACGGTTTATTTTCAAGATGATAATTTCTTTACTGACCTGAACCGGATAAAGGAAATATTACAAGGTATCATTGATGAAAAGCTGAACATCAACTGGGGAACCCTCGGCCTGCGCGTCGATACGGCAATCAAAATAGATGCTGAGCTGTTTGAGCTTATGGTAAAGTCAGGCTGTATCAATGTGGACATCGGTGCCGAGTCAGGCAGCCGGCGTATCCTGGAAATGGTGGACAAACAAATCACCGTCGAAGATCTGCTTGCGGTAAACAGAAAAATAGCTAAATACCCTTTTATCGTTAAATATACCTTTATCGTTGGGTTCCCGACAGAAACAAAACAAGAAATATTTTCCACAATCCAAACATGCTTACAACTGGTACGGGAAAATAAGAATGCCTATACGCCGGTGTTTGTATATACTCCCTACCCGGGAACACCGATGTATGACTTTGCCCTGCAGAATGGATTTGTTCCACCAAAAAGCCTTGAGGAGTGGGGCTATTTCGGCACGACAGACTGGTATTTCAATTTTAAATCCTGGCTCAATGCCAAACAGGCAAATCAACTGAAGAGTATAGAATTCACTTCTTTATTTTCAAATAAAAATATTAAATACAAGATTAACAGGCCGTTAACAAGCTTGCTGTTCAATCTCTATCATCCGGTAGCAAAATTCCGATTTAAAAACCATTTCCATACGGCACCCTTAGACAGCATGCTGTTCAGGAAGTTTTTTACAAACAAACTGTAAATGCAACGGTATAGATTCCTCCTTGAGAGCAGAACTGTTGTTCATTAAAAAATCGGGGTCAGACGCGCTCAAAAAGATTCTGACGCGCATCCCGTGCAACACCTTTGCTCCTAATCTGGCAATTCCCGGGTTTCTTGCACTTATGAAGGCAAAAGCATTGAACATCACAGTCCCCCACGCAAATCAACAGACAGGGGAGGGGTACTGAATGGAAAGAGTATTGCTAATTACTTCGAGATATTGACACAAATTGGATTAGCACATAGACTATACTCACATAATTGATGATTGGACCTTCCCCCGTAGCAGTAGGCACACCACAAGAATAGAGTATGCTTAAAAAATTATTATTTATATCGTTCATAATAGTATCCTTCCTGTCATTAGAGCTCTTTTTACATAAGAGACAGGGAACAGAAAAAAGCACAATACCTCCCCTTGCTGTTTGCACCCATAAGGGAGAAATAGTTTCAAAGGGTTCGTTTAAATTGTCCATTGCTCCGTATACTATCTACAAGAATTTTCCCAATCAAAAGTATGAAGGAGGGACAATTAATTCTAAGGGTTTCAGAGGTGACGAAGTCTTA
>JAPLIX010000558.1:1699-3331 GCA_026388865.1 Pseudomonadota bacterium
TTCAGAGGTGACGAAGTCTTAGATGTATTGGATAAAAGGAAAAGAATTATAGTTGTTGGCGGTTCTGCTGCTTTGGGATCAGGCGTTGCCAGTAATGATGAAACATTTGAGGCGATGATGGAGGAATTAAATCCACAATATGAGGTTATAAATGCCGGAGTTGTTGGATTTCTTTCAGGGCAGGAGTTAGCCTATATTGTTACGGAACTTGTGGACTATCATCCGCAGGTCATCATCGCTTTTAACGGTTGGAACGATTTGCTCGAGCAATGGTATCATACTGCATGGTTTCCCAGTAATAAAGAGAAAGATGAAATGGGATTTAATAATAACTTTTTCTTTTTTCAAATTGAGAAGAAACTTATTGATAACTATAAAACACAGACCAGCTTGTTTCAAAGTTTCGGATGCTTTTTCAATACAGCTGTTGATAAAAGCGTTCTATTGTCCTGGTTGAGAACAAAAGTTGCAAGAGCAACACAACGGTTTACCCTCACAAAAGATTCTCATGGCACAACGGAACCCTCGGTTTCGGCGGCCTATTTTCTGGTCTTTCAGCCGGAGTTAGGTCTTAAAGAGCGCAGAACTGCGGAAGAACAGGCAATGCTTACTAATTATACATATGGCAGTAAAAATTATGCACAGGAATTTCCCGCTTTGTACAAGCGGTTCATTGAATGCTCAATAGATATACTAAAAAAGCACACGGTGGACTATGTTGATATAAATAAAGCACAAAAATTTTCCTATAGCAGTAAAACATTATTTATAGATGCTGTGCATACAAACAAAAATGGAAATGAGGTTATTGCAGAAATAATTAATGCTTATTTAGCGAACATCTTGTCTGACACATCAATTAAGAATTGACAAACAAAACAAATCATTCACTCGGAAAATTTAACAGGCAATAACTCTTGACGGAAAAGAGAGGATCACAATGTTTGACTGCCTTGTTTTGGTGGAACGGGGGGGATACCAGACCGCCGATATCGTGACGTCGCCTTTCATTAGGGCAGGTGCCTGGGCATTTCAGGCTATACGCAATGCCGTTATAGTTGAACGAGTTTTTACATGGACAACTTGCCGGAAAAGGCGGCGGCAGCAGGTTCAAGAGAGAGCGCAGCGAAAACCCATCATCACCGCCGCTAACTCAAGCACCCCTTCATGCCGATTATAGTAAGGTTCCTTATTAGTGCTGATTCCAATAAGCAAGGGAGGATAGCATGACGCACACCAACAATACGCAGGAAAATCTTGAGGCAGTGTTTTATAATCTTCTGGCCGAGGGGCACCGGAGTGACGCGGCCTATGACTGCCTGGTTTTATTCAGCGGAGGTAAAGACAGCACATATATGGCCCACATGCTCAAACTGGCCCGCGGTGGCAGGGTCTGCCTGTTCTCTGTCGACAACGGGTTTGAAGCAAAGTCGCACTTCGATTTCCTGAAGGCCGGTGCCACAAAACTGAAAATGGACTTGTATCTGTATCAGCCCCCCTTCGAGGAGTTTGTCACGTACTACAATTTTCTGCTTACCGAGGACCTGCTGAAAAGCTTTGATTCCAATCCACTGTGTTTTTTCTGCGCCCGCTATTTTATGGCGCTGGGCCTGGAGTTTGCCGACAGGATGA
>JAPLIX010000558.1:3443-12581 GCA_026388865.1 Pseudomonadota bacterium
CAACCGCTACCAGAATGATGCCGAGCTGCGGAAAGTTATTGATAAGGTGTTTTACACTCCGCAGCGCGCAATGCTGATGTTTCCCTTCCAGTACCTTGAATATAACATACAAAAGATCATCGCCACCTTGGAGCAAAACTACGGATGGCAGGCCCCGGCTCCTGGACTGTCGAGCAGAGAATATTTGACCTCCGGATGCGAGTTACTTGCCCTGGTGTATGCGGTTGCCGAGAAACGGGGGTTTGTCATGCATGAGCTGGCACAACTTGAACAGGATTACGCAAGCGGTATTATGAGCGAAGAAGCTTATACTTTTAACAAAGCGCTTTTTGAAAAGATGCTGAAGGGTAAAACAGGATCTGACATAAAGAAACTTGCAGACATGCTTGGCTTAAATGATCTGCTTGCAGAATAAGTGAACGCGAAAGGAGTAAGGATTCATGGCACATGATGGTGTTGAAGAAAAAGTCACCTCAATTATCGCCACAGCGGTAAAGGAAATGACGGGCCTTGCCATCGAGCTGACCAGCGACCAGTCGCTGATAGACAGCGGCATCCTTGATTCGTTGAGTATTGTCAATGTGATAAAGTGTTTGCAGAGCGAATTTAGTATTGATATTTCAGCAGGTGATATTACGCTTGAAAATTTTGATACCATAGGCTCAATTACTCAGTTCATAAAAATACGTACCGGGTGATTTGTTGCATGGAAAATGTACTGGCCCAGTTTTCGCAGGTGGTGGGGAAATTTCCTGACAGGATAGCGATTACTCATTACGCCTCCCGCGACCAAAAAACCGATATTACCTTCAGCGAGCTTGACCAGAGGGCCAGCCGTTGTGCCGACTATTTACAACGCAGCGGTGTGCATCCTGGTGATCTGGTCGGCGTATATATGCACCGCCACATTGAACATGTTGTCGCCACATTGGCAATTTTAAAATCCGGGGCGGCGGCATACAGTATCAATATAAGGGCCATGGTGCCTCAGGTTAACTATATACTCGGGGTTTCACGAACGAAGTTTCTTTTTATCGATAATACCGCTTTGCTTACTCTGGGAACCAGTGAAGAGATCCTGCCGGATACCATTGAGCTGGTCCACTGCGCCGGGGCAAAGATGAACCCGGTGCATGAACAGCTTCTGGAAAAGATCAGAACAAGTGCTCATGTACAGACGCATCCTTGCGCCGAGGTGCACTTTCCGGTCGGTACGCACTGTCCTGTTGTGAATCATGATACGGCGCTGGTGCTGTTTACCTCGGGATCCACCGGACTTCCCAAGGGAGTAATGATTTCGCACCAGGATCTGATCAATCGGGCATTGACCGAATGTCGCTACTTTAGCATTACTGCAGAGGATTGTCTGCTAAGCCTGTTGCCTTTTTCGTTCGACGTAGGCTGTAATCAGATGTTTACTGCCCTAATGACTGGAGCGCGACTACTGATTCTCAATTCATGGTTGCCTGGAGATATTTGTTCTGTGATCAACACGTGTCGTGTCACCGGCATTTCCGGGGTCCCGGCAATCTGGACCGGCATGCTGGATGCGGCGGATGAAAGCATGGCAAAAGCTCTTTCCGCCGTTAGATACATCACGGTCTCGGGCGGCGATCTGCCGCTGCCGCAGCTTGAGCGGTTGCAGCGCTTAGCCGGCGCAGCACGTATTTTTAAAACCTATGGCCAGACCGAGACATTCAGAAGCAGCATCCTGCAGCCGGAAGAATACGACAAAAAAATGGCTTCGGTCGGAAGACCGGTCAGGGGGACCGAGGTTATCATTCTCAACAAAAAAGGAATGAGGGCAACGGCCAACGAAGCAGGAGAAATTATTCACCGGGGAGACGGCATGATGCTGGGGTATCTTGCAGATGTACCTGCAACCCGTAAAAAAATACGTAAAAATCCGTTGCGCAACGCAGACGCTCTTACTCCTCAATTTGTTGTTTATACCGGGGATATCGGAAAAATTGACGAGGACGGATATCTATATATTTTGGGGCGCAAAGATAAGATGATTAAAACATCCGGGTACCGGGTTTATCCGCGGGAAATAACCGATCGGGTCACTGCTTATCCGGCTGTGAAGGAGGCGGTGGTGTTTGGTGTTGCCGACGAAAAAATCGGCAAGCGCATCCATTGCGTGATTCAGCTGAAGCCGGAAGCGGCTGCTACAGAGCAGGAAATCCGCCACTATTTGGCCGCACGGCTTCCATCGTATATGGTACCGGCAAAAATATATTTTACCGATTCATTCCCGAGGACTGAGTCCGGCAAAATAAAAAATTCGGAAGTTGAAAAAGCCTATAATGCGTAAATCAGCCTTCTACGCGCTTATTGACAGGGGAACCGTTGCCGGCATGATACGGCAGAATCCCACTCCGTGCTACCTGTATTTCCTGAAGATAGTGGAAAAAAGATTTGCCGATTTAAAAGCCTGCCTTCCTCCCGGCTTTAAAATTCACTACGCGCTCAAGGCCAATCCGAACGTACAGCTGATCCGCACGATGAAGGCGCTCGGCGCGGGCGCTGATGCCGCCTCCATGGGCGAAATAAAGTCCGCCCTGGCCTGCGGGATAAGCAGCGCATCGATTGAATTCTCCGGGCCGGGCAAAACCGAGCAGGAGATTCTCTTTGCCGTTAATCAGGGGCTCGGGTCCATTAACGCCGAAAGTCTTGTGGAACTGCGGAAAATCGCAGTCCTGTGTAAAGCCGTTGCGCGCAAAGCCCGGGTCGGCATACGGATCAATACCGGTCATGCCGTCAAGGCCGGCTTATCGATGGGCGGCGAGACCCAGTTTGGCATTCATGAGCGCGACGTGCGCGAGGCCCTTGACTATATACAGCAGCACGACTGCCTGAGCTTCACCGGCATTCATGTGCACGCCGGCTCCCAGCTGCTGGATGCAGAGGCCATCCTCGCCAATGTTGCACATATTCTTGAGCTGGCACTGCGGATAGATGGATGGGGGGTTCTGGCGGTCAATAAAAGTAATTTCGGCGGCGGCTGGGGGGTCAACTATTTTCAGAATCAGCAGCCGCTGGATATGGCAAGGCTGCAGTCAGGCCTGCAACAGATTTTCAGCGACGGGCGCTATCACCGGCTGCTGCAGCACGCCGACGTCATTCTTGAACCGGGCCGTTTTCTGGCGGCCGAGTGCGGGCTTTACGCAGTCAGGGTGCTCTATGCCAAGCAGGGGCTGGAGAAAAATTTTATAATAACCGACGGCGGCATGCACCAGAATTACCTGCTTGCCGGCGGCATGGGGCAGGTGATCAGGCGCAATTTTGAAATTGATAGTATCGGCAGCGATGAGGGCGCATCCGGCAGCGCTAAAAAATACGATATCGCCGGCTGTCTGTGCACCAGCCAGGACCTGCTGGCGCTGGATTATGCCGGTGACCGGGAGATCCGGGAGGGGGACTACATACTGTTCTTCAATTCCGGGGCCTATGGCCTGACGGCAAGTCCGATACATTTTTTGAGTCACCCGCCCCCGCAGGAAATTATCGTGGGAGCCAAGTAATCCACGTACAGGAGTTGCACCATGCCGGTAACAATACGAGAAATCACCCATAATGACATTAAAATCATAAGGCCGTGGCTTATTGACAAGGACAATGCTAAGTGGCTTGATCACTTTTTTGATAATGATACGCTCAGAGATGAGCAGATTGCTCTGTTTTTTTTTTTTAAATATAAAAAAATATTTCTGGTACTGTATAAAAACATCCCCGTAGGGATTGTAGGGCTTAATAGTATAGACCATGTCAACAGGTCGGCAGAGCTTTGGAGCCTGCTCGGCGAGCGAGCGTACCGGAAAAAGGGGATAATAAAAAGTGCACAGTACCAAATTTTAAAAAAGGCCTTCTATGAATTGCATGTGCATTCAATAACTGCTTGGGTGGTTGACGGAAATGTCATGAAAACCGGATTAGAGAAGCTTAATTTCAAGACAATCGGCAGGCAGAGAGAATGTCATCTCATTGATGGAGTTTTGAAAGACCGGATCCTTTTCGATATGGTTAAAGAGGATTTTGACGAGATCCACCGTGAGCTTTCTGGCCTCGGTACCTAATTAATATTTTAACAGTATATCCGATAATTCCATTTTGACTGCGCATGTCATTTAATTCCCCAAATTTTATTTTATTTTTTCCTGCGGTTGTATTTATTTATTTTGCCATGCCGCATCGCTATCGGTGGGTGGCGCTGCTGTGCGCGAGTTACTATTTTTATATGACATGGCATATCAGGTATATCGGCCTGCTTTTTTCCTCCACGGCGGTAACATATGGTACAGCACTGCTCTTGGCGCGGCATTCTGAAAAGAAACGCAGAAAACTTTATCTGTCTGCGGGGGTGGGATTTACTCTCGGCATCCTGTTTATTTTTAAATATTTTAATTTTTTCAATCACATGGGACGGACGGTATTCCGGTTTTTAAATGTTTCATATTCAATACCGGACATCAGTCTGCCCTTACCCGTCGGAATTTCATTTTATACGTTTTTCCTGGTGGGATACCTGATAGATATCTATCGTAATACAGCGAAAGCAGAGAAGCACTTCGGAGTATTCGCCGCCGCCGTGGCATTTTTCCCCCTGCTGCTGGCTGGTCCGATCGAGAGGGCAAAAAGTTTTCTGCCGCAGTTCTTTGAGGAGCACCAGTTTGATTTTAGGCGTGTACAGAACGGCGTTATATTAATGCTGTGGGGGTTTTTTAAAAAGCTGGTCATCGCCGATCGCCTGGCGATAGCGGTAAATCAGGTATACCAGCATCCGGAACAGTATCATGGGCTGCCGCTTATCGTCGCCAGCATTTTTATTGTTTTTCAAGTCTACTGCGATTTTTCCGGATACTGTGATATAGCGCTGGGCGCTGCCCAGGTGCTCGGCTTCAGGCTGACCAATAATTTCAACCGCCCGTTTGCTTCCCGCTCTGTTTCTGAATTCTGGCGCAGATGGCATATAAGCCTTTCCACCTGGATGCGAGACTATGTTTACTATCCCTTGGCGCTTAACAAGCACCTAAATGGTAAATGGGGAATTATTACGGCAACATTGATTACGTTTGGCCTGATTGGACTCTGGCATGGCGCTGAATGGAAGTATCTATTTATGGGCTGCATTTATGGGGCAGCTATCGCTTACGAGATTTTGACCAAAAAAGTACGTCTAAAAATTGGGGAGAAAATACCGGCACGCTTATATGATGCCTTCTGCTTGATAGCGACTTTTTGTCTCATAAATTTCTCTTTTATCTTTTTTAAGGCTGCAAATATACAGCAGGGATTTTACATTGTCACAAACATGTTCTCGGATTTTGAACTGCGCTGGATCGATATTGGTCTGAGCAGTACGGATATTGCCATTGCGCTCGCGGCATTGGTGCTTCTGGAGGCTATCCAGCTAATCCAGTCCAGAGTAGATATTGAACACTATATCGCGACAAAGCCGCGGTATATGCGATGGACTGTGTACTATACCCTTGTATTTGCCATTATAATATTCGGTATTTTTTCTGACACCAAGTTCATCTATTTTAACTTTTGAGGCAATACCCTATTACGCACCGTTGTATTTTCAAATATCCCTTCACGTGCCGGGTTTGGAGAAATTCAGGCAATTCCAAACACGATCTTCCGGTATGTGATCACCGGTATTAAACAGTAACAACAGCTCTGGAATACATTACAAAGCGTATCCTTTTAGAAAAGCATGCATCTTAAAATTCGTTCACCCGAAAGTAACCAGATTATAAAAGTGACCATCTTTTTATTCCTGGGGCTTCTGTTACTGGCAGTCTTGAGTCTTGTCAACAAGCAGGTAGTGCTTAAAACGGTATATAACCCTGAATATTTCCGTCTGCCTGATCATGTCGAGACAGTTATCACCGGGGCGTCCGACATGCAGTTTGGATTGAATCCAGAGCTTATAAAAAATTCATGCAATATTGCGCGTCCTGCGGAAGACTATTTTTACGTTTATTACAAAATAAAATTTTTACTCAATAGCAATAACAGGATTAAAAATATCATCACTGGCTATAATTTGGGTGGCTTATCAAAAAACAGGGAGGATGACTTGTATGATCACCAATCTGCACAGTTTCATAAGTGTTATTTCATGCTGCTGGACAAATACGGCGTTGATAAAATTTATCGCAGGAATAAGGACTTCTATTTTTTTTATGCTAAATACTGCTTCGGAGTGCCATTAGAACTGCGGCAAGAGTTAAGTCTTTGGTCAGATATTTTATTTAAAAAAGCTTCTATATACCAATATCCTTTTTGCGGAAGATTTATGAATCGGAAAGGTCAAGTTGCCAGGCCATTCAGAGGTGTTTATTTTAGGAATGCTTTCCTCGGCAAAGATAATCAACTCGTGCCTAAATCAAAAATAATGATAGAGTATATTGAGAAGATTGCGCAGCTTTGTAAAGAAAAAGGAGTGAATCTGATTTTAATCAGCACCCCTGTTCACCACTCGTTGACTGAAAGATTTCCCTCCTATTACCTGCAGTTAGGTTATCAAACAATGCAGAAATTAAAAGAAATAAATCCGCAAATTAAATATTACGATTTCAGCACCTATACTTTGAGCGATGATTGTTTTCTGGACGAGGCCCATCTGAATAGTAAAGGAAATAATTTGTTTTCAAAAGAAATAAACAAACTTCTCTGAGCAGGTTTTAACCCTTGAGGCAAACGATCGGGGTTAAGTTTTTACTCTCAACATAGTAACGCAATCTGCGATAACGCATGAAAACCCGACGCAAACAACAACACTCTGTAATTTTAGATTTTGTTCATCTCAAGCTAACCTTCCAAGCTATTATGTGATAGGCAGTAATTCTAAAAACAAAGCAAACATCGAAATCCAAGACTCTCTGCCTGCCAACTCCCCCTTGCCATATAAAAAGCCTTATGTTATTGAGCGGGATAGTCTTTTGATAAGATATAATTACCCAATATGTCGGCTATAACTTCATTTCCCCTACGCGATAGGTGTATGGGATCATAATAAGGGGCAATCCATACCGGTTCTCCTTTTTTATAAGCATTGTTGAGCGCCTCCGCTATATTATAAGCATGAACATTTTCATATGTCATTGATACCATTTTTTGAATGTCATATGCTTTAAATACAGGGGGTGCCAGTTCAGGGTAATCAATAAAATTCATTGGTTCATCAAGCACAATAACACTGATTGATGGATTATTCTTAGTAAGCAGGGAAAACAGAGCATGTAAGTTCGAACGGTATTTTTGCCAAACTACTTGTGAATTCATGATTGCAGTAGATCCTCTCTGCCAGTCCCAGTGTTTTAAATAATTCCTGACGCCCTTCTTGGCAATATCATCTGAAACCGAAACAAACAGAGAATATTTCCTCATGCCCTTTATTAACTTTCTGCTTGCTTTGATAAATAGATTTTTTTCCTCCCCTTCTATCTTAATAAACGCAAAGTCTTTCGCATCGGTGATAAGGTTGTTAAAAACATCCATGAGGATTATGATATCAGGTTCCAGTCCAAGAATTACATGTTTCACCTGTTCTATAATGTGAAATAACTTGTGGGCGGGTATCCCGGCATTGATAATTTCATAATGGCCAGCCCCTGAATTTTTATCGATGTAATTCTGCAACAACTTGGGATACGTATTGCCATAGCTAAGTCCGAGTCCATAGGTAGTTGAACCACCGAGACAAACTATTCTTTTTGTATGGGGTCTCTTTTTTGATATCTCCGGCCCTCTGAATCCAAAAGTATTGACCGGGTTCTGCTCATCATCAGAGGGCTTCGTTCTAAAGTAAAGACAATTGCCTTGAGCATCATAAACATTTTCAAACCTGTTCGTGGGGTCTTCTCCTTTTTTTACCAGTCCATGCAACAGAAAAATGGAATCGCGGGCTTTTAAAAATAAAAAAAGGCGAACGCCACTCTCAAGCACTACAAAAAAAAGCAAAGTCGTTATCAAGCTGAAAATAAAATGTTTTAGGCGCAATAGCAAGCTCCTTAATGGTCAATACTTCACTTATTCAAGACTGCTAAATCGATTTGACTGAGACGATCGCCAAAATTTATTGTAAAACATTTCCGTATATGATGGACGGAATATCTTGATATGTATAATATTTAAAAAAACCCAGTATAGCAAGGTTTCCGATAATGTTTATACAGAGATAAAGCGCCTATGAGGTGATTCTGAATGTGCGACTAATGCTGAAAATTAATTTAGTAATGTCAAAAAAATAACAGTCCGCAGAAACGCCAAGCCAACGAACCGTAAAAGGATAGCTGACAATAATGATCAACACATTCTGCGCACGGTTCGATAAACAATAGTATAATCTCAGTGCAACCGGCAGAAAAAGTGCAAATTCTAAAGAATTCACAGGCAATGCGTATCCCTATTGATTATTGGTACGTGTTAGCTGCAATCTGATCTGACAACTAATCCTTTTTAAAAAATCCTTTCTTGCCAGCGCGCGAGCACTTGGCAGTTGAGGACAGGGAAGAAATAAAAGATACAATTTAAAAGATTTTAAGTCATTCGGAATGGGAATGCAAGTAACATATAATGTTAACACCGAAATGCTGGAGGAAGGAGTTGTATAGGAAGAAACGGAAGTTTCGGGGGCCGGTGTTTCACGAATTGGCACGGCAGAAAAGGAGTCAGATAGAATTTAAAGTGTGCGTGCGACACGTGCAGAGCAATTTATAGATTGTTGTTGCATATAGGGTCTGCGCCCACGGATTGAACCTGCGAGATTGCATAATGGCGAGTAAAATGGTATAGCTGAAAAAACTAAAAAACTGTTTTATATCTACAGTCACCATATTTATGTTGACATATTTGACCATGGTGGTTCGTACGGTCTTGTGGGGTTAATTAAATAGTAGTGGGGAACATAAACCAAACACTCTTTAGCGAAAATTCTATGAATAAAAAAAGTATTTACTGGGGAGTTTTTTTTATTTTTTTAGCCACGCTGACCTGGGAAATCCTGTTAACCCGCATATTCTCAGCAACCATGTATTACCATTTTGTTTTTATGTCTATTTCACTGGCTATGCTGGGCTTTGGATGCAGTGGGGTTATAGTTTTTTTATTTCCCCGATATTTTTC
>JAPLIX010000216.1 GCA_026388865.1 Pseudomonadota bacterium
CCTGGTATTCATGGCATACGGGCAGGAACCGAATTCAGCGGGCGGGATTACCGTTAACCTTGATTTTCAAAACGTGGGCACTAAAACAATAAAAAGTATCGTCTTTACCCTGACACCCTTTGATGCGGACGGAAGACAGGTGAGCTGTGACGTAAGCCGCAAGTGTTCGACTGATTTAACCGCCACGGGATATTTGAGAGCGGATAGCGGCTATTATTTGAAATACTGGGAAAACGTCTGGTACAGCCGGACGATAAAGTATATACAGGTTAACGCGGTCACGATAACCTTCATGGACGGGGCCACGCAGATAGTGAACAAGCCGGCAGATCTGTCCAACATGGCTATTGCTGTTGAAGCCTGGAGCTACACGCACTTCTGGTCAGACCATGCGATCGGGTCTAGACCGGCCTCCGGGGCACCGCCGGCAAACCGTATCCCGCTGCGGACCGAACCGCTCAAATAAAACCATATCCCGCATAATAATACTTATTTCAGAGTGAAACGTGCAGCCATGAAAAGCAAAGTTATTATTGTAATGCCGGCCTATAATGCAGCAGAGACGCTGGAGCGGACCTACCGTGATATCCCGCAGGGAAGCTATGATGAAATAATTCTGGTGGATGATAACAGTAAAGACCATACTGCCGACATCTCCCGCTCCCTCGGGATTACCACTATTGTGCATACGGACAACCGCGGCTACGGGGGAAATCAGAAAACCTGTTATGCGGAAGCGCTCAAGAGAGGCGCAGATATTGTCATGATGATCCACCCCGACTACCAG
Organism: Pseudomonadota bacterium; assembly: GCA_026388865.1. Classification (GTDB taxonomy): domain Bacteria; phylum Desulfobacterota; class WTBG01; order CAIYCZ01; family CAIYCZ01; genus JAPLIX01. The sequence goes on from JAPLIX010000216.1 coordinate 788, forward strand.
TACGACAGCAGGCTCGTTCCCCATATCCTCGGGTTTCTGGATATCGGTATCTGCGATATCATCCTGGGCTCACGGGTGAGGACCCGGCAGGAAGCGCTGGCCTGCGGCATGCCGGCCTATAAATATATTTTCAACCGCTTGCTGACCACCATAGAGAACCTGGTGCTCGGGCAGAACGTGTCGGATTTTCATACCGGCTACCGCGCCTATACGCGCGCGGTGCTTGAAGCCATCCCGTTCATGAAAAATTCCGACGCGTTTGTCTTTGATACGGAGTTTCTGGTGCAGGCGGTTTATTTCGGCTTCCGCATCGGGTCGGTGCCGGTGCCGGTGAGGTATTTTTCCGAGGCCTCTTCAATTGATTTCAGTAACAGCGTGGTATATGGGATGAAAACGCTGGGGGCTCTGGTTAAATACATCAATCAGTGCCTGGGCATTAAGCGCTATCCCCTGTTTGAGCGCAATAATGTGCAGGTGGAAAAGCCGAAGGACTGAAAGGCTTGTGACTGAAGAGATCTTCGGGAAAGATCAGAATAAGCTGTCAGGTTATTTAATACTTATCTGCAAAACACCACTTCTGCAACTCGTTCTCGCCATCTGATAATCTGCTATTCATCTCGCTCTGCTGTTCTGACTGGCAGTGAATCTTGGTATTTTCTGTATTGGTTTTGCTTTTTACCTCGGTGTTTATGACTTATAATTTAGGATGTCCCTGCATTTTCCTTTGAAGGCGATTGGCTGATAGAAAAAAGCTGGAAGACCGCTGACATTTGCCTTGACACCCATAGGGCGCCGTCCTATACAGACCTTATCGACAATTTAGATTATTCAACAACCGGAACTCCCATGCAAACAAGCGATAAAACCATAATCTCTGATTTAAAATCACGGCTGCCTGTTCATTTGGGCAACAATATAAAGAGAATTATAGTCTTTGGTTCCCGCGCCCGTGGGGAAGGTAGCCCCGATTCCGATCTTGACATAGCCATTCTTGTTGATACTAAGACCATTGAAATCGAAAAAACCCTTGATGATATTGCCTACAAGGTTATGTGGGACCACGATTTTAAGCCCGTTATTTCCCTCAAGGTATTTTCTGAAAAAGCTTTTATGAGCGCGGTTGGCAGAGGTTTTTCTTTTTACCGGAATGTAAATCAGGAAGGCATTTCGGTATGACGGAAGAATCGAAACAGTTTCTTAAGAAAGCTGACCACGCCCTTGAAGTTGCCGAAGCCTTGATGTCAGACGGGTATCCTTCAGATGCCGCAAGCAAAATCTATTATGCTATGTTCTATGCCGCGCAAGCCTTACTGAAATCAGAGGGCATTAATGTTGTAAAGCATTCAGCTGTTGAATCGGCTGTTGGATACTATTTCGCCAAACCAGGGCGAGTGGATGTAAAGTATCATCGCATGCTTATCGATGCCCGCAAAATTCGAGAAATTGCCGATTACGATATTCAGGATGAAATAGTCGAGCCGGCGGTGACGCTCAAACTGGAAGAAGGAAAGGCCTTTGTCGCGATGATAAAGAATTACCTTGAAACCGTGCAGCACAATAAAACCAGTGGCTAAACCTAATCATCCCCGGTAACAGCTGTGGACTTTTTTTATTTTGTGTAATTTGTCAACAACGTTATATATCAATAACGCTGAATGGTATACTTCCACAAGTACAACAGAAAAAAATAAAATATCAGACTACCAAAAAAAGAAACCTCCTGTTAAGAAAAGGGCTACGCACAACACAAACCCAAACAAA
>JAPLIX010000222.1 GCA_026388865.1 Pseudomonadota bacterium
CGCTCGGTATCGCCATGTTGAGCAAAGTGCGGAACTCCCCGGCGTGGGAGATCACGATGCAGGGAAGCAAGCCTGGACGTCCGCACCGTCGCATCCCGCCCCCCACGGTCCACCATCCATACGAGAAGTGGAGCACGACCAGCATATTCATGTTGTTTCTGATCGGATCGATTGTGACTCTGGCCGCCGGTGTGGCGCTCGCAATAAGCAGCGCCGCTCTCTCGGACCGGTTTCACGTAAACGGCATCGTGTTCGGTGCGACCATCCTTGCCGCCGCCAGCGCCCTGCCCGAGATCAGCACGGGCATAGCGGCGGTGCGTCTCGGAGATCATCAGTTGGTGATGAGCGACGTTTTCGGCGGCAATGCGTTCCAGATCTGCCTATTCGTACTGGCTGATATTATCGCCGGCACACCGGCCTTGTCACAATCGGGCGTCGAGAACGGCTGGCTGGCCGCAGTCGGAATCCTGCTGACGACACTCTGTGCGTCATCGGTTGTCATGCGTCCCGCAAAACGCTATTTACGACTGGGGCTCGACTCGGTGGTCGCGATACTGGCATTCGTGATCGGCATCGTAGGATTGATGCTGATAGCGCATTGAGGCCGGTCGATTCTAAAAAATCAGGGGACACCAGACTATTTTTAATTGACAAGGCCGTTATATAAACAAAACACCTTCAACCATCTCCCCCGCCAGGTCATAGGTAAGTCCGCTGGTAATTTTCATCTTAACAAATGACCAGGCCGCAGAGCTTCATATAGCTGAAAAGCCTTGCTTCACAAGCAAGATGACAATATAATAGAAAAATAAATTCAAACTTCAGGAGCACCCCATGGATATGCCCCGTCTGGATAAAACGCGACTTACTATATCGTCCCTTGATGAATTTACGGAAGAGAAACAATACTGGCTATCCCGGGGCAAGGCTGACCGCTTGAATGCAATCGAGATTAACCTCAGGATGATTTATGGCACAGATCGAACTACAGCCAGACTTCAAAGAATTATTGAAACTGCAGAACTCTCATTGCGTTGATTACTATTCTCATTCAACAATCTCCCCCGCCAGATCATAAGTAAGCCCTCGGGTAATACGCACCATCACAAATGACCCGGCCGCAGCAAGCCCTTCTTTTATGTGGACCACCCCGTCAACCTCCGGAGACTGGAATTCCGTGCGGGCCTGCAGAGAAAAAACCGGAAGGCAGAGACGTTTTCAATAGCTGCCGTTCCCCGCCCGGTTTTCAAAAGGAAAATGGTTGACTATAGGTATATTTAAGGTATATTTATTATACTATGAGTTTTGAGTTTGATTCCAGAAAAAGTGCCGTCAATAAAGAAAAGCACGGGATTGATTTTCTCGAAGCCCAGGAACTCTGGGATGACCCTGATGTGCTGCAGATTCCCGTAAAGACCAGTGATGAGCCGCGCTTTCTGGTAATCGGAAAAATTTCAGGAACGTACTGGTCAGGAGTTATTACCTATCGGGGTGAAAAGATAAGGATTATTTCCGTACGCAGATCAAGAAAAGAAGAGGTTACGTTATATGAAGGCGAGTGAAATTGACAAAAAGTTCGATGAAGGCAGGGATATTTCAAAATACCTGGACGTTGCAAAAGCGAAACGGCAGGGGCGGGAACAAAAAAGAGTCAATGTTGATTTTCCTCTGTGGATGATTCAGTTATTGGATAAAGAAGCAAAGCGTTTGGGTGTTCCGCGGCAGTCCATCATAAAGGTATGGGTAGCCGAGCGTCTTGAAAAAGCCTCTTAATTTTAAAACAAAACTTCTCTTTAGATAATCTCTCCCACCAGATCATAGGTAAGTCCGCTGGTAATTTTCACCTTCACAAATGACCCGGCCGCAGCACGACCTTCTTTTATATAGACCATCCCATCCACCTCCGGCGCCTGGAACGCTGCCCTGCCCTGCAGCGCGTAGCCGTTTTTCTGCGACGGGCCTTCAACCAGCACGTCTATTAGTTGTCCTGTCCGTGCGCGGTTTTTCTTGCGCGAGATTTTTGCCTGCAGGCTCATGATGGCGTGATAGCGCTCTTCTTTAATTTTCTCCGGCACCCTGGGCGAGAGTTTTGACGCAGGGGTTCCTTCCTCGTCCCGGTAGCGAAAAACCCCCAGGTGATCAAATTCAAAAACAGAAATGAAATTAAGCAGAGAAGAGAAGTCTCTCTCGGTCTCCC
>JAPLIX010000379.1:0-808 GCA_026388865.1 Pseudomonadota bacterium
GCGGCCAGCTTTTCAGGAAGATATTTTTTTATGACGGGTGAAAGATATTTCCTTATACGTGCTGCAGCATAGAAGAATTTGTATACGACCATGGTTATACGCGGAGAGGGTATTTCGGTAAAACATTCTTACCCAGAACATAATAGAAGCCCGGCAAATAGACAAGCATAAAAATGCTGCAGAAAAGGCTTGCAGTTGCTGCCTGTTTCAGCAATAAATAAAAGCTATGGACGGGCTTCTTGAAGCGCTGAAGTGGATTCTCATAGTGCTGCTGGCGGGATTTATCGGCCAGTTCGGAAAATCCCTCAGCACCCATATACTTGATTATTTTAAAAAAAGAAAACTCCGGCATGCTGCAGGCACTGCCGCGGAGCCGCTTGGGCCGGCCGGAAGCGATCCTGCCGGGAGCGGCGCCGGGCAGCCCGTGATAGCAGATAAAAAAGCGCTCAAGGCACAGGCAAAAGCGCAGAAGAAAGCCCAAAAAGGCTGACCGGGGAAAATTCCTTGAAACAGCTGAAACACCGGTGCTACAATAGGCTGCACCCATATCAAATACAGACCAGCGGAGACCCTGATGAAAAGAACAGCGACCATAAAGAGAAAAACATCCGAGACCGACATCACGGTGGGCCTGAACATTGACGGTTCAGGCTCCTACCGCATCGCAACCCCGGCCCCCTTTCTCAATCACATGCTGGAGCTGACGGCAAAGCACGGGCTGTTTGATCTCACCATCAAGGCGCAGGGGGACACCCACATAGACCTGCACCATACGGTTGAGGATACCGGCATCTGCCTTGGCGAGGCG
>JAPLIX010000379.1:819-2160 GCA_026388865.1 Pseudomonadota bacterium
AGGCGCTCGGCGGCAAACGCAACATCCGGCGCTACGGTGATAAAACCGTTCCCATGGATGAATCTCTGGCGCAGGTGGCGCTTGACATCAGCGGCCGTCCGTTTCTGGTATTCAATGTTCCGCCGCATAAAGGCAAAACCGGAACCTTTGGCCTTGAGCTGGTCGAGGAGTTCTTTCAGGCCTTTGTAAATAAAAGCGGCACCACCCTGCACATCAATGTGCTGCGCGGTAAAAATTATCACCATATCATTGAGGCCATCTTCAAGGCATTCGCGCGCGCCCTTGATGAAGCCACCCGGATTGACAAGCGGGTGAGCGGCGTGCCCTCGACGAAAGGAACGCTGTAGCAGGTGAGCAGTATCGTAAGCATCATTGACTACGGGATGGGCAACCTGCACAGCGTGCAGAAGGCATTTGAAAAGACCGGTTACGAGGCGCGCATCATCCGTACTCCGCAGGAGGTGCGCGACGCCCGGGCACTGGTGCTGCCCGGCGTGGGTGCTTTCAGGGACGGTCTGAAAAATCTTGAAGAGCTGAACCTGATCACACCTGTTGTCAATTCCATCCGGGCCGGGAAACCGTTCCTGGGGCTCTGCCTGGGCCTGCAGTTTCTTTTCTCCGAAAGCGAGGAATTCGATATCACCCCCGGACTTGATATCATCAAGGGCCGCGTAGTACGATTCCCTGCCAATATGTTGGAACAACAGGGCACCTTTGGTAGAGGACCCGCGCGCCTCAAAATCCCCCACATGGGCTGGAATACCATCAGCATAAAAAGGCGGCCTCCGTGCCTTGAAGGCATCCCGGATGAATCATATTTCTACTTCGTCCACTCCTACTATGTCGTGCCGGAAGACCGATCCGTGGTAGCCACTACCACAGACCACGGTGTTGAGTTCACCTCAAGCATCTGGAGAGACAACATTGTGGCTTTTCAGTTTCATCCGGAAAAGAGCCAGACGCTGGGGCTGCAGGTTATCAGGGGTTTTGCAGAGACCGTAGCCGGGGATTAATGACCGGGAATCAGGGATTCGGGGTTGGGGCTTAGGGTTTTGAGTTTTATAATTATAATAGCGATAATAGCGTGCATGAAAGTCATCTATGATTATTATACCGGCAATTGATCTGAAAGGCGGGCAGTGTGTGCGCTTAAGTCAGGGTGACATGGACCGGGCCACGGTCTATTCTGAAAACCCGGCTGAGATGGCAAAAACCTGGCAGTCCATGGGCGCTCAGCGCATTCACGTGGTTGACCTGGATGGCGCGGTCTCCGGTCAGCCTAAAAACAAGGACGCTATTATCGCGATAGTCTCCGCGGTCTCGGTCCCCGTGCAGCTGGGC
>JAPLIX010000447.1 GCA_026388865.1 Pseudomonadota bacterium
ATAATGCGGACTGATGTCAACCACTTTGCCGCGGAAAATATCGGCAATGCTCAGCACCTCGGAGCGCCGCGCTTCATCAACGTTCACCTTGATAAGCGCCATCTCCCGGCCCACGTAGTCGCTCGTCTCAAGGTCGATCACTTTAATGACATCAATCAGCTTGTTGAGCTGCTTCATGATCTGCTCGATGAGCTGGTCATCGCCGCGGGTCACCAGGGTCATCTGCGACATGGTGGGATCAAGTGTTTCATTGACCGAGAGGCATTCGATATTGAATCCTCTGCCGCTGAACAGGCCGGCAATGCGGGCCAGTACTCCCGGCTTATTATCGACTAAAACTGAAATGGTATGGCGCATAGTTCACCTTCCCTGTGAGCCTGCAGCGTAGTGTTACAGAAGGATCATTTCGTTGATCGGCGCTCCGGCCGGCACTATGGGGTAGACGCCCTCCTCGCTTTCCACGACAAATTCCATGATCACGGTCCGGGGCGTGGCAAGTGCTTTCTTAATGACCGGCACCACCTCCTCAGGCTTTGTTGCCCGCAGGCCCACGGCCCCGTATGCCTCCGCGAGCTTTACAAAGTCCGGATGCGCGGTAAAGGTTGAGTGCGAGTAGCGCTTCTGATAGAACAGCTCCTGCCACTGCCTGACCATTCCCAGGCTGTGGTTATTGAGAATGGCGATCTTCACCGGCAGCTGGTACTGCACCGCGGTAGCCAGCTCCTGGATGTTCATCTGAATGCTGCCGTCACCGGCGATATCAATAACGGTCTTATGGGGGAACGCCACCTGCGCCCCGATTGCCGCGGGAAAGCCGTAGCCCATGGTGCCGAGCCCGCCTGAGGTGAGCAGCGTGCGCGGTTTGTCAAAGGTGAAGAACTGCGCGGTCCACATCTGGTTCTGACCCACTTCGGTGGTGATAATGCAGTCGCCCTTGGTCAGCTCGTAAAGCTTTTCAATCACGAACTGCGGCTTGATGATATCCGTCTGCTTGTAGTTCAGGGCATGGGTTTCCTTCCAGTCCTCGATCTCTTTCAGCCACTCGTCATGCGGCTCTTTGCTCACTTTCTGCTCGCTGGCGATAACCAGGCAGTCTTTTAAAATTTCCTTCACATCGCCCACGATGGGAATATCAACCTTTATATTCTTACTGATCGAGGTCGGGTCAATATCCAGGTGAATAATTTTTGCAGCCGGCGCGAACCGGTTCACATCTCCGGTGGCGCGGTCATCAAAGCGGCAGCCGATGGCGATCAAAAGATCGCAGCTGGTCACCGCCATGTTGGCGCAGTAGGTGCCGTGCATGCCGAGCATCCCCAGGGAAAGAGGATCGGTCGCGGGAAATCCGCCGAGGCCCATGAGCGTCGCGGTAACGGGAATACTGAGCTTCCGGGCAAAGCTGGTAAGCTCTTTTGATGCATTGGATAAAATCACCCCGCCGCCGGCAATGATTACCGGCTTTTTGGCCTGGGCAATTTCTTCCATGGCCCGCACGATCTGGCGCTTGTTGCCCTTGTACGTGGGGCGGTAGCTGCGCATCGTGAGCTGCTCCGGGTAGTGGAAGACGGCGCTTTCCCTGAGCACGTCCTTGGGAAGGTCAACCAGCACCGGCCCCGGACGTCCCGAGCGGGCAATGTAGAACGCTTCCTTAATCGTGGCTGCAATTTCTTTCACCTCCCGCACCAGATAGTTATGCTTGGTGCAGGGCCGGGTAATGCCGACGATATCCGCCTCCTGAAATGCATCATTGCCGATGAGCATGGTGGGCACCTGCCCGGTGAAGACAACGATGGGGATGGAGTCCATATAGGCGGTAGCAATACCGGTCACGGTATTGGTTGCGCCGGGACCGGAGGTCACCAGGCACACGCCCACGTCACCGGTGGCGCGGGCATAGCCGTCTGCGGCATGCACTGCTGCCTGCTCATGTCGCACCAGGATGTGCTGCAGCTTGGACTCGTAGAGATAATTATAGACGTCAAGCACTGACCCGCCGGGATAGCCAAAGATTACTTTGACCTGTTCCCGTATCAGGGACTCTAAAAAGATTTGCGCTCCCTTCATCTTCACGCTTGTCACCTGCCTGCAAGTATTAATATCAAGCCTGTTCCCGTATCAGAGAGATGAAACATCGTGCCTGGTGGTACGGCAAAAAAGCACTCACCTCATCCTGTACCAAGTATACTATATTTTTTATGTTAAATGAACAGGGATTCCTGTCAGTGCGTCTGGAGATTGCGGTACTTTACTAAAATTTCCTCAATTTTATCCCGGCCTCTGAGTTTTAATTTTTTGATCCGTTTTTTCTCCACTTCCTCTTCCGGGGTCAAATAAGCTCTTTTATTAAGATCGTTCAGTATTTCTTCAAACCTGCTGTGCTCCGCAACCTCTCTTTTTAATTCTTCATCAACAACACTAAATTTTTCAATCAATTCAATATCACGTTTCTCCATAAGGGTATGCCTCCTGATAAAGAAGTTACTATATTATATAAACACCTCTTACCGGTCAATCGCTGTTTCAGCTTTTCGTGCCGGACTCACCGGCAACTCCCCCAATGCCCGGCTGAGAGTTCCCGCCGTTTTGCCCTCCCGGAAGTTCTGCACCAGGCGGTCTGATATAGCGGGGCGCCATGGCTGCCGATGCGTGTGCTGCAGCGCCCTGATACCGGCACAGCGCCAGGGCTGCAACTGCGGAGGCGCGCGGCAGGCCTGCCAGGGCAGGCAGGACGCGGGCCTTTTCACCCAGCAGCGCTGCTATGGTTCCCCGGTGCAGAACAGCGCCGCTTCCCACAAACACCGTTTCCCCGCTTATACCTGAAAGCCAGGGTTCAGGATCAGTCACTGTTTCCGCCCTCACCTGCTGCAGATCACCCTGGTCCGGGCAGCGGTAGAGGCCGGTAAAAACCTCCGGCCCGCGCGCAGTGATCATGGGGCAGATCTGCTCCCAACAGCCGCGTGCCTGAAATGCCATGGCTTCAAGGGTAGGGACGCCAAGCAAATCTTTTCCCGCAGCCAGAGCCAGTCCCCGGGCGGTGCTGATACCCACCCGCAGTCCGGTAAATGATCCCGGCCCCAGGGAAACAGCGATGAGATCAATGTCTGCTAGCGAACAGGCGCTGTCGGCCAGCAGCCGGTCAAGCATGGCCAGCAGCCGTTCCGAATGCGCTTGCGCCCCTGAAAACAGGTATTCTCCCCTCAGGCGGTCATGGTCAAGCAAAGCCACGCTGCCGGTATCAGCACTGGTATCAAAAGCAAGTACCCTGATGACGTCCTCCGCACGCCCGCTAACCGCGAATGAGCCGGGCGATATCATTGTAAAACACAAACACCATGAGCATGACGATCAAGGCAAGCCCTATCTGCTGGGCAATCTCCATCTTTTTCATGCTTAAGGGGCGGCCCTTAACTGCTTCCATCAGGATGAAAAAAATATGCCCGCCGTCCAGTATGGGAATGGGCAGCAGGTTGAGCACGCCCAGGTTGACACTGATGATAGCCATGAGAGAGAAAAAACTTACCAGGCCGGCTTCAGCAAACTCCCCGGCAATTTCAGCGATACGGATCGGCCCGCCCAGGGAATCTGCCGGAAGGGTCCGCCCGATAATTTTGAAAATGCTGAGCAGCGTGAGCCTGGAGATGTTCCAGGTTTGATAAAGGCCTTTGAAAACAGCTTCTCCGGGACCGAAGCGTTTTATCATAATGGCATCTTTTCCTGTTGCCGCGACGATGCCGATCTTAAAGCCCTTTTTTGCCTGCCCGAAAATATCCTTGCCATCGCTTATCTGCGGCTCGATTTTCACCGGCAGTATCTGGCCATCGCGCTTGATGCGCAGGGTCATGGCGCTGCCGCCGCTTTCCTCAATAGACTGGGAAAGCTCGTCCCACAATGCAATCTCCTTGGCGTTGACTGAGAGAACAAGATCCCCTTCCTTCAAGCCGGCGCGCTGCGCGGGGGAATTCTCGATCACTTTACCCACCAGAGGAAGAAGCGTCGGAGTGCCCACCATAAAAATCACCGTAAACAGCACCCAGGCAAAGACGATATTAAACACCGACCCTGCGGCAATAATTGCCAGGCGCTTGCCGATCTGATCCTCTACTGCCACCGGCTCATCAGGACTTTCTCCCAGGGGTTTTACATAGCCGCCGAGGGGCAGCACTGAGATGACGTACTCGGTATCCCCCACTTTTTTCCCGATGATTTTGGGCCCGAAACCAAGGGAGAATTTTAACACCCTGACCCCGGAAAGTTTAGCGATAATAAAATGGCCAAACTCATGCACAAAAATAAGAACGCCCAGAAGAATTGCCGTTGGGACTAAATAATATCGGGCAAACCCGATGACCATGATCAATTTATCCATGAACACCCCTTCTGCAGTTACTGCATCTTAGCTATAATTTTTTCTGACTCGGTGCGCGCCCACCCGTCAGCCCACAGGATTGCTTCAAGATTCATACTTCCCTGGTAATGGAATGTGTCCATCACCCGTTTTACCAGCTTTGCAATAGCGGAAAAGCTGATTTTCTTTTTCAAAAATGTGTGCACTGCTATTTCATTTGCGGCATTCATCACCGCCGGCATCAGGCCGCCGGCAGCAAGCGCCCGGTAGGCAAGCCTGAGCGCCGGAAACCTTTTTTCATCAGGCTCCATAAAGGTCAAGCGCGAAACCCGGGCCATGTCGAGCGGCTTGACAATACCGGAAAGCCGCTCCGGACAGGACAGCGCGTAGGCAATGGGCCCTTTCATGTCAGGCTCTGACAGGTGGGCAAGCACGCTGCCATCGACAAACTCTACCATGGAATGAATAATGCTCTCCGGATGAATGACCACCTGTATCTGTTCCGGCCGCATGCCGAACAGCCACCGCGCCTCGATGACTTCAAGCCCCTTGTTCATGAGCGTTGCTGAATCAATGGTCACTTTGTTGCCCATTTTCCAGCGCGGATGCCTGAGCGCCTGCTTCGGGGTAACACCGCCAAGCTGCTTCCGGGTGTAGCGCAGAAACGGGCCGCCGGACGCGGTAAGCAGTATCCTGCGCACATCCTCCAAGCCCCGGCCGTTAAGGATCTGGGCAATAGCGCTGTGCTCGCTGTCAACCGGAATTATCCGCACGTTCCTGCGTGCGGCTTCCGCTATCAGGAGTTCCCCTGCCATCACCAGCGTTTCCTTATTGGCCAGCGCTATGTCCTTCCCGGCCCTGACCGCAGCAAGTGTTGGCAGAAGCCCGGCAGAGCCGGATATTGCTGACACGACCGTATCTGTTTCCGGCAGTGCTGCCACCTTCTCCAGCCCCTGGCTGCCCCAGACAATCTCCGGGGCTCTTCCGGCCAGAGCGGACTTGAGCGCTCTGGCCGCTGCCTCGCTGGACAGGGATACCAGGCGCGGTTTAAAAGTGTGCACCTGATCGGCGATCAGCTTGACATTCTTGCCTGCTGCCAGCCCCGCCACGCAAAACTTTTCCGGATGGGCTGCACAGACTTGTAAGGTGGCGGTTCCTATGGACCCGGTTGAACCAAGAATGGCGAGCTTTTTCATCATGGAAACGCTATCTGTACCCAGTAATAAAAAAATGGTGCTGCAAACAGCACGCTGTCAATCCGATCCAGAACCCCGCCATGGCCGGGGAAAATTGTGCCTGAGTCCTTGAGGCCAAAAGCACGCTTGAGCAGTGATTCGCTGGTATCTCCCAGCTGGTTCATGACATTGATGCCGGCACCGGCAGCCACACAGGCAAGCACGGTGGGGCTCTTAAGGAACAGGTAGTGGCAGAGCAGCGCAGTTACCATGCCGCCTAACAGCCCGCCTGCCGCACCCTCAATGGTCTTCTTCGGGCTTATGCGCGGGCAGAGCGGATGCCTGCCTTTCCAGGTTCCGACAAAATAGGCTGCAGCATCACCTCCCCAGGTAACGCAAAGCAGGAACAGGACCAGCGCCGGCCCGCTGGCGCCGGCATGAATAAGCAGCAGGTAGGAGAAAAACAGGCTCACATAGAACACGCCAAACACGGTGAGGGTCATCTGGCTCACCGCACTGGCCGTTTCCCGGGAGCTCAGAATACTGTAGACAAAGAGTACCACAAAACTTATGGTGCACCCTGCAAGGATCAGATAGGAGCCGTTCCCGGGGCCTGCCTGCAGTGAGCGTGATTCTGCAAAGACGCAGCAGAGGATAAAAAGGCCCAGCATAATACCGAGGGCCTTTTGCACACCCCGGTCAGCGGGTAATGCTGCCCGCAGGAATTCATAGAGACCTGCTCCGCCAAACCCGAGCACCAGGGCTAAAAAAACTGCATCACCCCCCCAGATAATAGCGGCAGTAAGAAGCGGAATCACAACAATCGCAGTAATCACCCGATACAGCAGCATCACCTGTCCCTGCAATGAAATCTATTGACCCTTTACCTGCTCTCCGGTAAGCCCGAACCTTCTCTGCCTCTTCTGATAATCAATGAGCGCCTTGTATAGTTCCTGTCTCCCGAAATCCGGCCACAGCACATCGGTCACATATATTTCCGTGTATGCCAGCTGCCAGAGCAGAAAATTGCTGATGCGCATCTCGCCGCTGGTTCTAATGAGGAGATCAGGGTCCGGTAGCCCTGAGGTATAGAGCTCCCGAGAAAACGTCTCTTCATTGAGCGCGGCGAGAGAAAAATTTTTGGCTTCTGCCTTACTGACGATCCGGTCAACCGCCTGCAAAATTTCATCACGGCTGCCGTAGCTTAACGCTACATTGAGAATCATGCCGCTGTTAGCCTGAGTCTTTTCTATCGCTTCTCTGACCACGTTCTGTACATCCTCGGGAAGGCTCTCAACATGACCGATGCTTTTAATCTGAATATTATTTTTATCCAGCGCCTTAATTTCAGAGCGGAGATACTGCTTTAAAAGTTTAAACAGGCCCTTTATCTATGTTTTTGGCCGCTGCCAGTTCTCAAGGGAAAACGCATACAGGGTAAGCACCTGGATGCCAAGCTCCCGGCAGGCTTTCACGACCTGCTTGACAGACTCCATCCCCCGGGTATGACCCATAATTCTCTCAAGGGAGCGGCGGTTTGCCCACCTGCCATTGCCATCCATAATAATTGCTATATGCTTCGGCAGTTTTTCTTTAATGAGCTGATCTTTAGTATGCATAGAAAAAAGCTGGTTCGGATTTCAGATTATGTCTGGAGGGCAGGCACAACCGATTTTAAAAAAGTAAATAAAATTTCAAATTATCACAAAAAATAATTTATCTCAAGTTAATAAGCCCTGTGAATTCAAGGCAGCATACTGCTGTTGATAAACTGATCGCAGAGGCTGGCATACAGAGCATGACAGAGCATGGAGCAGAAGTGCTCAAGAAGGCAGTAATAAGAAGAAACGGGGAAAGGGGCATGAAACCGGTCACAAAAAAGTACGGGACAACAGAGAATCTGTTGCCCCGTACCCTGTTATTTTTCTTCAACGATAGCTTCTGTAGGACAGACGTCCTTACAGGTGCCGCATTCCGTACATTTTTCCTGACTGATAACATACTTATCAGTTCCCTCTTCAATAGCATCAGACGGACATTCTTCTGCACAGGTTCCACAGGAAACACAGTCATCAGTTATCTTGAAAGCCATGAACCCATCACCTCCTTACCTTTTAATAGTAACACAACAATAAATCAATCAGAACTCCAGGA
>JAPLIX010000321.1 GCA_026388865.1 Pseudomonadota bacterium
GTACCGGAGTGAAAACATTCTTCTGGAGAGCAAGTACAGCCTTGATCATTTGATAGAAACCATAAACGATATTTTTGTAGAGGGGTTTCTCAAAAACTTTGCAACCCAGACAAAAATTGAGTAACAGCAAGCTTATATTTAAAGGAGACATAGCATGATACAAGTTGACAGGGAAAAATGTGTTGGCTGCGGAGGTTGTGTTGACCTTTGTCCCCGGACAGCAATTCGCTTTGTGAAAGATCGGGCGTTCATTGATGTAGATCTGTGCCTTGAGTGTAAGACCTGCGTGCAGGTTTGTCCCATGAAGGCACCCGATGAGCTGTAAGCAACTTGGGGAATAATAGCAAAACGCTTTCAGAAGGGATATATCCTTAATTACAAGGAAAGGAGATTACGTTTGGAATCAACTGCTAAGTTTACAAAAAGCATGGTAGAGTGCTCGCTGCTCGATAAGGAGTTGGGCCGGCCGTTTAAGCCGGGAGCCAGGAGAGAAGCGACCCCCGAATGGGATAAAGACAAATGCGTACGGTGCGGGCTGTGTTATGTGTACTGCCCTGATGGCGCAATTTATAGAGCTGAAGACGGTTTTTTTGAGGCCGACACGGACAAATGCAAAGGATGCGGCATTTGTCACCGCGAATGCTGGTTTGGTGTCATCAGCATGGTGAAGGAGGATTAATAATGGATAAGTTCAGTCTTTTTGTCCCCAACTTTTTGCCCTTTAAGGAATATTTTGTCCCTGAAAAAAATATCGCCTGCTCTGGCTGTGGCCTGGCGCTCGCTATCAGACAGACCTATAAGGCACTCGAAGCAGTGATAGAAAAGGCTGAGTGGGTGAAGGCCGGCGATGGGAAACTTTTTGCCAAGCTGTTTGATAAGTCCCCCATGGGCAACAGCGAGCCGTCACTGCTGCGGATAAAAAAACCCGGCGGAGAACTGATCATCTGCTTTGACAATGAAGCAGGAGGCAGTCTTGAGGAGGCAGTAAAGAAAGCAATGCCTGCTATAGCGGTAGCCGAGGGGTTCCGCTATGTAGCCACCGCATGTCCCAGCTATCCCTTTGACCTGTATGAAAAGGTTAAAAAGGGCCTGGAGGCCGAGGGTAAGGCCTACATTCACATACTCTGCCCGTGCCCGGTTGCATGGCAGTTTGATCCGGAACTCACCGTGAAAATAGGCCGCTGGGCAGTTGAAAGCAGGACCTTCCCGCTGTATGAAGTGGGCAGTGCCTCTGCCTATCACCTGACCGGTACCACCGCAAAGCCGCGACCCCTGGCGGATTACCTGAAACCGCAGTATCGCTTTGCCGAGATCTCTGAGCAGCAGATTGCAGATTTAACCACTACGGTAGAGAGTGACTATAAAAAACTAACCGACAAGATTCAACCAGAATAGCTCTATAGAAAGACTATTTGCAGATACTACTTAATTCCTGAAAGGAGCGGGAAAATAACAAAAACAAAAAAAATGGCGGCACAGAAAAGTGCTACCCCTTCACCGGGCGCGCAGGCAGTTGCTGCCGGTGAATGGGCGGGCAAGAGCCAGGCCATGTTTGAACGCATGCTTCAGGAAGTTCCTGACGCATTACGCGGGATCTTCCGGGAAAAGTTGATGCAGGTTCTGAAACAGAAAGCCAAAGGCGGCCCCGCCGCCGAGAGCCATGTGACAGAGATCGTCCATGAGATGGTCCCGGAGCCTTTCAAGAGTAATATTCTGAAAGCATTTACCACCATGGGTGATATTGACATGAAGGTGGTGGAGGAGATTATTAAGAACAATCCTGGCGGACAGGAAACAGTCATCTCCATACTTCATGCCATCCAGGCCAAGTGCGGCTACTTGCCGCAGGAAGCGCTCATACTGGTGAGCCAGAAGAAAGACATATTCCTGAGCAACCTGTATCGACTGGCCACCTCCTATACGGCCTTTCGTATAAAGCCGCTGAAAAAATATGCGGTTACCGTTTGTAATGGAACAGGATGTCATGTTAAAGCCGGCGGCCAGATCCTCAAGGAGCTGGAAAAGAAAGTGTCAGGAAATGGCTCACAGATAACCCTGGAGAAGGTTAGATGTCTTGGCTGCTGTGATATGTCTCCCGCAATAATGATCAACGGTGAGCTGTATGGCGGTGCTCAGGCACAGGCCAGGATTGCAGAAATCTTACACGAATAGAGGAGAGCGAGACCTATGAAAATAAATAGAGCCAGTGACCTTTCTAAAATAAAAAAACAGGGTTTGGAGTTGCTCTCTCCGGCCACGACACGCATCACCGTAGGATCAGCAACCTGTGGCTTGGCAAAGGGAGCGGGAAAGGTTCTGGAAGCACTGAAATATGAAGTAAAAAAACAGAAGATACAAGCTGAGGTGGTAGCGGTGGGATGCAACGGCCTCTGCTATGCCGAGCCGATTGTTGAGGTAATCCAGCCGGGCAAGCCGCGCATTACCTATGGACCGGTCGCCGTGGAAAGGGTCGGGGAATTGCTGAAAGCAATCAAAACAGGCAAGGTGGTGCAGGACCTGGCACTGGCGCGGCACGATGAAGAAGCCTACTGCCTGAATATCGCTCCGCTTAAATACGCAAAGGGGAAGGTTCCCGCAGCTCTGTCCGGCATCAAAGAATACCGGAAGCAGGATTTTTTCAAAAACCAGTTAAAGCTGGTGAGTAAAAATGCCGGCACCATCAGCCCGTCGCGCATTGAAGAATATATTGCCCTGGATGGCTATAAGGCTTTGGCAAAAGTGCTCACGGAGATGAAGCCGGAGGACGTGATCAAAGAAGTTACGGTTTCAAAGCTCCGGGGCCGGGGCGGCGCAGGGTTCCCGACAGGGCTGAAATGGCAGGCATGCCGCTCTGCAGCAGGGGATAAAAAATATATTGTGTGTAATGGCAGCGAAGGTGACCCTGAGATCGGGATGCACCGGAGTTTTCTTGAATCCGACCCCCAGGCAATAATCGAAGGCATGGCCATAGCAGGCTACGCAGTTGGCGCAGAGGCGGGTTACATATACGTCAATGACCGCTATGTTGTCGCGCTGGAACGGCTGGAAGAGGCTATCAAGCAGGCAGAACAGACCGGTCTTCTGGGCAGCAATATTTTAGGAAGCGGATTTTCCTTCTCGCTTACGGTGAAGCGCGGCGGCGGCGCCTATGTGTGCGGCGAGGAAACCGCGCTGCTCAATGCGCTTGAAGGCCTGAGCGGAGAACCGCGGCCGCGGCCGCCGTACCCTGCACAGCAGGGTCTTTTCGGCAAGCCGACGGTAGTCAACAATATTGAGACTCTGGCAAATATTCCCCTCATTGCCCTGCATGGCGGAAAATGGTTTGCAAAGATCGGCACCGCATCCAGCACCGGAACCAAGATTGTAGCGCTCTCCGGCGCTGTGGCTCAGCCCGGCTGGGTAGAGGTGCCCCTGGGAACGTCGGTCAAAGCCATCATTGAAACCTTTGGCAAGGGAACCGGAACAGGAAAAAAAGTAAAAGCCTTTCAAACTGGCGGGCCGTCCGGAGGAGTGCTCCCCGCCTCTCTTCTCAACATTAAGCTTGATTATGATCAACTCACCAAGGCCGGGAGCCTGCTTGGCTCCGGGGGACTTCTGGTCATGGATGAAGGCACGGACATGCTTGACATGGCGAAGTTTTTAACTGACTTTTTTGCAGAAGAGACCTGCGGCAAATGCAGCACCTGCCGGGAAGGCGTTAAACGGCTTCAGGAAATCATTGACAGCATTATGCAGGGATACGGCACCAAGGAGCACCTCAACCTGGTAAAACGCATGGCTGCTGCAATGTCAGACACTGCGGCATGTGCCTTGGGTAAAACAGCAGCCGTTCCTTTTCTTTCCGTACTCAAACATTTCCCCAAGGAAGTGGAAGGTAAGCTGCTCCGAAAGGGCGCTTAATTAACAGGACAGAACATACGCAACCGCTATTTTTTAATTATATAGGGGATGAAACCTATGGCGACACTTAAAATTAATGGAAAAAAATTTACCGCACCCGATGGTGCAACGATTCTTGAAGCGGCGCGCGAGCACGATATCAAGATTCCCACACTATGCTCAAACGAAGCCCTGAAGCCATACGGCGCCTGCCGCCTGTGCATTGTGGAAGTCACTAAAAACGGTAGGAGCACCATTGAAACATCATGCACCTACCCCGCCGAAGACGGTCTGGAAGTAAAGACTGAATCGCCGCGGGTAGCTGAAGGCAGAAAGCTGGTTATTGAGCTGTATCTTGCCCGCTGCCCCAATGTTAAGATCATCCGCCAGATGGCAGAGGAGTACGGGATTAAGGAAAGCGCCCCGCAGATGGGTAAAGACAATGACTACTGCATTCTCTGCGGACTCTGCGTGCGCGCCTGCAACGAAGTGGTCAAGGCCGGGGCCATACAGTTTGCCGGAAGCGGCATCAATAAAATTGTTGATTCGCCCTTTCATAAAACCGCCGAAGACTGTGTTGCCTGCGGCTCCTGCGCGTTTATCTGCCCCACCGGTATAATTAAAAAGAACGATCTGCCGTCCACATCGCAATGCACTCCCGAGGGCTGCACGCAAACCGGTGCGCAGCGGGAAATTTTAAACTGGCAGGTTGAGCATAAGCTGAAAGTGTGCACCAAGTGCGGCAACCCGTATGCTCCGGAGCCCCATCTGCAAAAAATCACCCGGCAATATAATTTCCTGCCGGAATTTTTCAACATCTGCGCTTCATGCCGCCAGTATCCGGTGGTTGACGAGGAAAAGTGTCTGGGCTGCGGCGGATGCATGGAAAACTGCCCCATTGGAGCGCTTGAGCTTGAAGACAAGGGCGGTTATGACAAGAAAGCCCATGTCTTTACTGAGAACTGCACGGCCTGTCATACCTGTGAAGATTACTGCCCGATGAGAGCAATTAGCTAAACGGTATTTAATAGAGATAAGGAGGAGTCATAATGGTTTATGATCTCGCAATAGTTGGAGCAGGCCCCGGCGGGCTGCACGCGGCCAAATGGGCCAACAAAAAGGGGCTGAAAGTCGCTGTCATAGAGAAGCGCAAGGATATTTCAAAAATAACCCGGTACTGCAGCGAACACATCATCCTTGATGAAGACTACAATGGCGATACCATTAAGGTTGACACTGCGGCGGGAAAAATAATGTCAACCAGGAACGGCTGGGAAGTTAACTACGCCGGAGAATTCTGCCCGGTCACGGATAAATATTATTACTCACCCAAGCAGAATGCGGTTCATTTTGCCTGGCCGGATGGACGGCCGTTTGCCTATAAATACGGCAAGGGAACGCTTCTGAAAGGCTTGCTTGAAGAGTGCCTTGCTTTAGGCGTTACCTATATTACGGAAACGACAGCCTATGACGTCACGGATAACCCGTCAGGCATTGAACTGAAATGCGTGAGCAAGGCAAAGAAATTTAAAATCCAGGCGAAGAAACTCGTTATAGCTGACGGAGCAAGTGCTCAATTAGCATTAAAATTAGGAAGAAATGAAGAGCGTGCCTATTTCGGCTTTGCCTTGGTCCTTGCGGTTTACATGTCAAATGTAGAAACCTATAAGCCATCTGACTGGAAAGGATGGTGGGGGCGCTGCTATGGGACAAACCTTGCGCCATTAATGGGTACCGGTCCTGAAGGCCATTTTGACCTGGCAGATATGATTATTCTTGGCAGCCCCAAAGAACCACCCGAAAAGACCTTTGAATTTTTTACCCAAAAGGGACCCATGGCATTTATGTTTAAGAATGCCAAGATAGAAGCCAAGCACTGCTGCCTGACGAAAGCCTTTACCCCAATCAAAAACCCGGCCAAGGGAAACACCGTTATCATTGGTGACGCAGCCGCCTTTGTTGAAACCCAGGCACAGGGAGCTCTGAGCTGCGGCTTCAGAGCAGCCGACGCCCTCGCCAAAGAGCTTGATGGCAAGAACGGTTTTGATGAATACAATCAATGGTGGCTTAAGACGTTTGAATTTAACGATGCCGGAATGATGCGCGTGGTATCCGGATATGCATTAATTCCGACCTACACGGATGATGAAATTGATTATCTGTTCTCCCTCTGTGACGGCCATCTGCTGGAGGGCAGCTGGAGCCAGTACAAGTCACCCAAGATGATGTGGGACCTCATCCTCAAGGACCCGGATAAAATACAGCGGGAACGGCCCGAAGTCTGGGAAAAGATTAACGCCAAGGTCACAAGAACACTTTCTGATAGTATCAATAAGTAAGACAGCTCATTTTAAAGGTTGATCCAAAGGGGTTGGTTTTAATAGAGCCACCCCTTTTTTATTTTATATGGGATTGCAAAGGTTTTTTATTATTGCAGGATTTGCTCTGTTTTTTATTGCCGTGCAACTGGTAACCCTTTATGGTTGCTACAACATCTTCCGCTCCTTTAAGAATAAGAAAACCCGGATAGCAGCCCTTGCCTATATCCTGTTTTTAAATCTCTCCTACCTGTTTCTTTTTTACCGCTACCCGTTTTCGACCTGACTTAAAACGACCATTAATTATGCCATTGCCTTAAAAAACTTCGCAAACGTATCCTTACCATACACGCCCAGGAGAATTTTACCCATCCGGTCTGTCTGCCGCATGCCGTCATACTGGCATTTTATCCGCTGCTTCTGTTTCTCTTTAAACGCGTCATCAACCTTTTCCGCTTCCCGGTACATCCTTACCCAGAGCTTGATAAACTCCGCGCACAGCTCAAATACCGTGTCAGTTTTCTCAACCCGTGTTTCCGCGATGACAAAAACCGGGGATATATAGGTACGCACCCAGGTGGTGGTCTTGTCCATGGTCACCATGTGGAAGCCCTTGTGGGTCAGAAACTTTTTGTGCAAAGCATCAAACGGTTCCAGATATTTCATGGTAAAGGTATAATCAGTCACCAGGTCAAAGCCAAATGACAGGTCTGTGTCAAAGTTATACCTGCCGTCCTTGAAGATTACCGAGTTGATGCCCCAGATCGGGAGCTTGTAAGAAAAATCAGGCCGTATCTGAAATATTTCAGCGCCGACCGAAAGCTCATTGTCATGGTGGGGGATGGGAACGCCGCTCGCGTATCTGAAGTCAACCAGGGAAACTTTATCAATCTTGTCTGCCTTGAAGAGCCTGATGCCGCCGCCCTCCTCGCCGCTTAAGAGCTTCACCTGTTCAATGTCCTCAAGGCCGGTGACTTTCTCCAGTTTTATTTCTTTAGCCAGTGTTTCAAAACAGAACTGGGTGAGTGATGTGTGGGCCATTTGTACCTCCTCATGACAGTGAATGCGAATGTGGCGGTTTAAAACATTTCAAAGCTGCTTGCCTTTACAGATTTTATTCCTATTGATATAAGGCTTGAGTTGTCCTTTTTTCCGCGACAGTGTCTGCAAAACCCGTGATTCACTCTTTTCGGATTGCCCAGACAGTTCAGGCTGGCTCCTTATTTTTATGAGTGCAGCGATCAATGCTTATCATTGCCGATAAATTGCCGATAAATTGCCGATAAACCATACGCCCGATTCCGCTTTGCCGTGCTTATAAGAGTCAGCAGCCCGTCTTCAACC
Organism: Pseudomonadota bacterium; assembly: GCA_026388865.1. Classification (GTDB taxonomy): domain Bacteria; phylum Desulfobacterota; class WTBG01; order CAIYCZ01; family CAIYCZ01; genus JAPLIX01. The sequence goes on from JAPLIX010000321.1 coordinate 7,542, forward strand.
CAGTGCCCTATTAAATTTCGCGCCATCCGTTCCGAAAGGCCCAGCGCCCGCGCTACATCACCGGTGGTAATCTTCACCTGTCTTGTAAAAAGGGCCAGCACAATCCGCGCCCTGCGATCCAGTCGCCTCAAGGCTTCAGGCTCAGGAGCGCCGACTTTCCTGGTCCGGTGCAGAACATCCTCTTTTGCTCTGTTAAAAACCTCTGCTACGGTTTTTATGAAATATTCAAGCCACGGGGTCAAATCAGCCTCAGCCCGGCCTTCGTAGTAATTATGATGGGGATGTACGGCCAATGACCGATAATATCCCTCCAGATCGCGGGCATGATGCTCTTCCATGGAGAAAAAACCGTTCAGGCCATAGCCTCCGCGATGAAAAATAAATGTGGCAAGAAGCCGTGCGGTTCGGCCATTGCCGTCATAATAGGGATGAATTGTCACAAACTGATAATGTAGCAGCCCGGCAAGCAGCGGTACCGGCAGTTTTTCTTTCTCAGCCCGGGCAGCCCAGTTGATCATGCCGACGATAAGACCGGGAACATCTCCGGCTTCCGGCGGCACATAGACAAGAGCGCCTGACGTGCTGTCCCGTATAACATTCTGTCCGTCCCGATAGGGTGTGCTTTTTGCCCGGGAGCCTTTTTCAACAAGTCCATGAAGCTGCTGCATGAGTACTTCTGTCAAAGGTTTTTTCTGCCGCGCCCATTGTTCAACCTTCAGCAGGGCGTTCCAATAATTCTGCACCTCTCGCACATCCCGTTCACGCCCGTGAAACTTATCCTTTTTGCCTTCAATCACCTGCTGAGCCTCGGAAAGAGTAAGCCGGTTGCCTTCAATCCGCGTGGAATAATGGGTGGAACGTATTCGAGCCTGATGCCGCAGATCTGCTTCTTCTGCCGGTGTAAGAGGTGTATGGTCAACCACCGCCCGCGCCGCCTCAATGTCCATAAGGCATTGCGCTATTAGCGGAGTAATTTTATAGCTCGGTTTCCATAATAGTCTGGGTTTGCTCATACAGGCACACCTCTTTATTTACGCGCCATGAAATGTAATCCATTCCTCTGCTTCTTCCAAGCTGTCCAGCCCCATGCGGTACTTGATGTCGTAGTTGATAATGAAGTCCAGCTCTTCATCAGTTTGATGGTCCGAAGGAAGCAACGCTACCTAACCTTTTTTCCCCCTGAAATTCTATATTTTGCTTTTGGTTCTCTGACCTCCAGTTCCTCTGGCGGTACATGAACAACTTTCCCATTCCGCCAGATAACCAGAGGGATACCAAGTCGTTTATTTTCTTCAATAACCTTGGCAACGGCAGCTTTAAGGGCTTCCTCAGCTTTTTTTACGAGCGACATTTTTGTTAAATTATTTTGGTTCATTCGTGTTTAAGTTGAAAGACGTGGATTCAACAGTCCACAGTGCTGATGAATTTTCAGTAAAAAGTATTTCACATCACGATAGCCATACGCCATTCGTTTGAGTCTTTTTATCTTGTTGTTGATTCCCTCA
>JAPLIX010000563.1 GCA_026388865.1 Pseudomonadota bacterium
CAAGGACAACACCTACACATTAGCGGAAGCGCAGGACACGTTCATCTCCCAGCTCAACAACCAGAATTTTGGCGGCCGCAATGACTGGCGAATCCCGACAGTGCAGGAGCTGGCTGGCCTTGTTGACAGCAGTAATTTCAATCCTGCAATCAATACTGTCTACTTCCCTAATACGTTAAGTGATTATTACTGGTCGTCTGACACCAAAGCGAGTTCTAATACCATGGCATGGCTTTTTTACTTCTTAAGCGGCGTTGTCTGGAGCGGCGGCGAGCAATACGCAGGTCATGTGATGGCGGTGAGCGGGCTCCCGGCTGTTAATGTTTTTATTGACAATAATGACGGGACAATAACAGATTTGAGCACCGGTCTTATGTGGCAGAAATACGCGTTATCCGATTATACCTGGGAGCAGGCGCTTACCTTTTGCGAAAACCTGAACATGGCAGGCTACAAGGACTGGAGGCTTCCCACCTGGAAGGAGCTGCTCTCGATTCTTGATTACAGCAGTTACAATCCGGCAATAAATATAACGTTTTTTCCCGGTACGGAACCCGGATGGTACTGGTCGTCTACTACATACATGGCCAATCACTCCCTGAAGTGGAACGTTCTTTTCGACTATGGCCAGGTTTTATTCTCAAACGGTGAACTGAACAATTATTATGTCCGGGCGGTACGCGGCGGACAGGGCGGGTCAATACAAAATAATGTTATTTCCGGACAGGTTTCTATCAAAGACTTGGGGCTTGGCAATGTTACCATGACATTAAGCGGCGCTGCTCAGCGCACCACGATTTCAAAGCCGCCATATTACGGCACCTTCTCTTTTGACTACATTGCCTAACTGACATGTATTTTACGGCAGTGCCTGGATCTACAGTCATTGAGCTGGCATCGTTTACAGCCACACCACTGGCACGTAAAGTTATTATTGAATGGACAACCGAATCTGAGACAGACGCCACCGGCTTCAATCTCTATCGTGCTGAATCTGCAGACGGAGATTATAAAAAAATCAACAGCGTGTTAATACCGGCAAGGGGTTCATCCACGCAAGGGGCCGCTTATGAATTTATTGATAAGAAAGTAATGAACAGAAAAACATTTTATTACAAGCTGGAAGACGTTGATCTCAGCGGCAAGGTAACCATGCATGGACCGGTGAATGCCACGCTGCGGCTGATTAATATGTTTAACAAATAGATTTTTAAAGTCTGTTGAAAAAAAGGCAGAGGAGGACGGTCATCCTCTGCCTTTATAATTTACCTGCGGGGTCCTGGAATAGTGATGAGCTAAATCTCTGCTGCTTTCTTCAGGCGCTGAACCACTCGCTCTTTGCCGATGGCAGCAAGCAGCTCAAAAAGCCCCGGGCCTGCGGACTGGCCGGTGACAGCGGTGCGCACCGCGTTAATGATAAGGCCTGGTTTCACTCCTTTGCTCTCAGCAAGATTGCGGATAATATTCTCGGTATTCTCTATGTTAAATAATGTTAGTTTATCATACTGTTCCGCGGTATCTATCAATAACTGCTTCACCAGCTTATCCTTCTTCAGGTTCTTCGCCACCGCCGCATCTTCAAAGGTAAAGTCATCAGAGAAATAGGGCCTGCCAACGGTCGAAAAGTCTTTAAGAGTATGGAGGCGGGTACGGATCAAATCCACCGTGTCCGCAAACCACTGTTTCTTTTCTTCGTCATAGGCATCATCCCAGAGCCCTGAAGCCTGCAGCTCAGCGCTCACATAGGGAAGCAGCTCTTCAATAGCCATCATGCTCATGTGCCGGGCATTCATGGAAATCGCTTTCGGGTCAGTCCAGTTATTCGGGTCATCCGGGCGGTAATTAAAAATGGAATTGTGGCGGACAACGCCCTCCAGAGTGAATGCCTCAATCATTTCTTCGCGGGTAAACAGCTCGCGGTCATCTGAGGTTGACCAGCCGAGCAAAGCCAGGAAATTGCAGAGCGCCCAGGGCAGGAACCCATGGTCTTTGTAATAGGCAACCGTGACCACGTCACCGTGCTTGCGCTTAGAAATTTTAGCCTTCTTAATGTCCATGGTAAGGGGCATGTGGGCAAAGAGCGGCAGCTTGCAGCCAAGCGCCTGATAGATAAGAATCTGTTTGGGCGTGTTAGCGAGGCCGTCCTGCCCCCTGATGACATGAGATATCCTGTCCATGGCATCATCAACCGCGTTGCACAATACATAGAGCGGCTGGCCGTCGGAGCGCAGGATGACAAAGTCTTCAATGTCCGCGTACCGCTTTTCAATATGGCCGTAGACCATATCATCGAAGCTGACCATGCCGTCGGTCTGCGGCACATTGAAGCGCAGCACAGAGGAGAGGCCCTGCTGCTCGCGTTCCCGTACTTCATCAGGAGTGAGGTTCCGGCAGGTGCCGTCAT
>JAPLIX010000377.1 GCA_026388865.1 Pseudomonadota bacterium
GCAGCCGATGCCCGACACGATGGCGGTCTTGTCCTTGGCCATACCCAGCGCATCAACAGCCCTGATCATAGAGCCCATGATGATCCCGTTGCCGCAGCCAGGGCACCAGATCAGTGGAAACTTCTTTTCATGCCTGAGGTACTGATACACATCTGCGTGCTCGGTTTTCATTTCCGCTCCCGCCGTTTGAGGCCGTAAATTATCTCCTGCGGTGTTATAAGCTCCCCGTCGATGCGGGACACTTTTTTCACCCTGAACCTGCCGTGACCGACCCGCACCACTTCGCGGTACAGCTGCCCCATGTTCATTTCCGGAACCACCAGCTCCTGAACCTGTTCCGGCAGAGATTCAACGGCGACGCGCGGGAACGGCCACAGGGTAGAGAGCTTCAGCAGCCCCACCTTCATCCCCTCTTTGCGCAGCATCAGCACCGCGCTTTTTGCCGAGCGCGCGGTACAGCCATAGGCAACGATTGCGGCGGTAGCGTCTTCCATGAGAAACGTCTCATAGAGCATAATCTCTTCAAACCCCTGCCTGATTTTCCTGAACAGCCGCTGTATGAGCGATTCCACCTCATCTTTTTTGGTGGTGGGAAAGCCCATGCTGTCATGGGTCAGCCCGGTTATGTGGTAGCGGTAGCCGTCGCCGAAGGCAGCCATGGAAGGAACGCCGGTTTTGGTGTCCTCAAACGGCTTATACCACTCCGGTGGGCAGTCGGGCCGGGGCCGCTCGACAACCTGGATGCTCTCCGGCTGGGGCAGGGTAACCTTTTCCCGCAGATGCCCGATGACCTCATCCATCAGAAGGATCACCGGCATGCGGTACTTCTCCGAAAAATTGACCGCGGTGACGGTCAGGTCAAATACCTCCCGCACCGAGGACGGACACAGGACAATGCTCGGGTGATCTCCATGGGTGCCCCAGCGGGCCTGCATCACATCACCCTGGGCCGGCAGCGTAGGCATGCCGGTGCTGGGTCCGGCGCGCATCACATTCACCACCACGCACGGCACCTCCGCGATTGCCGCGAAGCCGAGGTTCTCCTGCATCAGGGAAAAGCCGGGGCCGCTGGTGGCGGTCATTGACTTGAGACCGGCAATCGAAGCGCCGATGATAGCCGCCATGCTGCCGATCTCATCCTCCATTTGAATGAACCTGCCGCCGACTGCCGGGAGCCGGCTCGAGAGAATCTCGCCGATCTCGTTTGAAGGAGTAATGGGGTATCCGCCGTAAAACCGCACCCCCGCTGCAAGAGCCCCTTCCGCACAGGCCTCGTTTCCCATTAACAGTTTTGCTTCCATCAGATACGTGTCAATCCTTCCCTGGAAACCGGTAATTAAAATCCCGAATTCTAAACTCCAAACAATGTCAAATTTACAAACTCAAATATCAAAGCACCCTGTTCCCGGTTTATAGCATTGGTATTTTGAATTTATTTAGAATTTCTGATTTAGGATTTAGTATTTTGTTCTTCGCCGCGTCCTTCAATTATCCGCAAGGCAAAATCCGGGCAGCGGGTCACGCAGAACCCGCAGCGGTTGCACTCGATGGGCTTCACCGCGCGCGGGTATCCTTCATCATCGGCAATAAACACCTTGTGCGTGCACAACTCCACGCAGATGCCGCAGCGCTTGCACCACTTGTCAAAAATATAGAAAGAAACTTTAGGATATTTGCTCTTCTTTTTTTTCTCGGTATATTTGACCTTGGTCTTTTTTGACAGCAAAAGCCGTTACCTCTCTTTATTTCTTTTTCAATACCGAAGCCACCATCGCGCCGATCATGGCCGGATTGGTTTCCACGTGAATGCCTGCTGCCTTCCACGCAGCGTTCTTTTCAGCCGCCGTGCCGGTGCCGCCGGAAATGATCGCACCCGCGTGGCCCATGCGCCTGCCGGGAGGCGCGGTCTGGCCGGCAATAAAGCCGAACACCGGCTTCTTGAAATGTGCCTTGATATAGGCTGCGGCTTCCTCTTCAGCCGTTCCGCCGATCTCGCCGATGATAACCACCGCCTCAGTCTGCGGATCGTCGTTGAACAGGGGCAGGAGATCCATAAAGTTTGAGCCGACAATCGGGTCTCCGCCGATGCCGATGCAGGTTGACTGGCCGATGCCGCGGTTGGTGAGCTGCCAGACCACTTCGTAGGTAAGGGTGCCGCTGCGCGATATCACCCCGATGCTTCCCTGTTTGTGGATAAAGCCGGGCATGATGCCGATCTTGCATTTCCCGGGGGAGATAAGCCCCGGGCAGTTGGGACCGATGAGCCGGGTCTTTTTACCCATAAGATATTTCTTAACCTTCACCATGTCAAGCACCGGAATGCCCTCGGTGATGCAGATCACCAGGTCAAGGCCCGCGTCAATTGCTTCAATGATGGCATCCGATGCAAACGCCGGCGGAACAAGAATGCAGGAGGCATTGGCTCCCTCCTTCTCCACCGCGTCAATCACCCGGTTGAAGATGGGTACTGTTTCCTCAAACTTCTGCCCGCCCTTGCCCGGCGTCACGCCGGCCACAACGCGC
>JAPLIX010000422.1 GCA_026388865.1 Pseudomonadota bacterium
CGTGCTGCAGCCCGCACATAACAGCAGCACCGCGCACAGCACGAACACCATTGGTTTCATCCTGACTATATTGTTCATAGGGCACCTCCTTATGGTCAATATGAGTTATTATAGCTGAATATATATTTGGACAACATGGAGGACAATCAGCCCCGCGCGGCGCGCTTGCGCTTGCTCGCGTCAAGCTCCTTTTTTCTCAGGCGTATGGACTGGGGCGTTACCTCCACCAGCTCATCATCCTCGATAAACTCCAGCGCCTGCTCAAGCGTCAGCACGCGCGCCGGGGTGAGCTTGATGGCATCATCCGAGCCTGAGGCGCGCATGTTGGTGAGCTTCTTTCCCTTGCAGGGATTGACCACCAGATCGTTTTCCATGGCGTGCTGGCCGACAATCATCCCGGCATAGACCTCGAATCCCGGGCCGACAAAAAGAATTCCCCGCGGCTGCAGCGCGTCAAGGGAATAGGCAGTGGTCTGCCCGTGCTCCAGCGCGAGCAGCACCCCGTTCTTGCGCCCCGGAAGATCGCCCCGGTAGGGTGCGTACTCGTGGAAGATGTGGGTCATAACCGCGGTGCCGCGGGTCTCGGTCATGAACTCGCTGCGCAGCCCGATGAGCCCGCGCGCCGGTATTATAAATTCAAAGCGCACGGTTTCAGCTATGGGATGCAGGGAGACCATGTCAGCCTTGCGCGGCCCCATCTTCTCAATGATCGTTCCCTGGTATTCAAGCGGCACATCAACCACCAGGTACTCCATGGGCTCGAGTTTCTTACCATCCTTTTCCCGCAGTATTACCTCGGGCTTGGAGACCGCGAGTTCAAACCCTTCCCGCCGCATATTCTCGATGAGGATAGACAGGTGCAGCTCCCCGCGGCCTGAGACCTTGAAGGTGTCGGGGCTGTCGGTATCCTCAACCGTCAGCGACACGTTGGTGCGCAGCTCCTTCAGCAGCCGCTCGCGGATGGTCCGGGCAGTGACGAATTTTCCCTCGCGCCCGGCAAAGGGGGACGTGTTCAGCATGAAATTCATGGAAATGGTCGGCTCGTCGATGGAAACATAGGGAATGGCAACGGGATTGTCTGCCGCGGCCAGGGTGTCGCCGATGCCCACCTCATCAAACCCGGCAACGGTGATGATGTCGCCGGTGAGGGACTCCGGTATCTCAACCTGCTTCAGCCCCTCATACCCGAGGAGCTTTGAAACCCGGCCGGTGGTTATTTCGCCGCCGCGCTTTATCAGCGCCACGGTCTCGCCGGTTTTCGCATCTGGAACGGTGCCGCGGGGCTTCCCCCGGGAGGGCGGACATTGCTTTCAATCACGGCAAAGAGCGGCTCCATGCTGGTGGAGGCGGTGTTTAAGTCAAGGGTTGTGCAGCCACGCCGGGCATTGGAGTAGACGATCGGGAAATCGAGCTGTTCATCGGAGGCATTGAGCTCGCAGAAGAGATCAAACACCATGTCCACCACTTCGTGCGGCCGGGCGCCGACACGGTCAATCTTATTGATCACGACGATGGGCCGCAAACCCAGATCAAGGGACTTTTTCAGGACAAATCGGGTCTGGGGCATGGGGCCGTCAAAAGCGTCCACGAGCAGCAGCACCGAGTCGACCATCTTCAGCACCCGCTCCACCTCGCCGCCGAAATCAGCGTGGCCCGGCGTGTCCACGATATTTATCTTGTAGCGGCCGTGGTGGATGGAGAGGTTCTTGGCGAGGATGGTGATCCCGCGCTCCCGCTCCAGGTCGTTAGAGTCCATGACCCGCTCGGTGATAACCTCGTTGTCACGGAAGACACCTGCATGGCGGAGCATGGCGTCCACCAGGGTGGTCTTGCCGTGGTCAACATGGGCGATGATGGCGATGTTTCTGATTCTTTCCTGCATGAGTGAGCTATCTCCTTCTATAAAATCTATTGCGTCCCCGGTAATAACGCCCGGGTGAATTTCATTTTCTCCCAGGGCCCTGATCTCTTCGGCGCCTGTCTTCATCTATTGGTACTGTTTCTTAAGATGGAACTGCCAGTGATAGACTGTTTTAATAACCCCCATTTTGCTCTCATGCCTGATGCGCCCCAAATCAGCCGCGCTTGACTTGCATGGGCGCATATCTTATAGTAGCAAAACGGACCCGGATACTACGTATACACTGTCGCCCGAAAACGACTACGGTACTATTGAAACGGAAGGAGTTTTGCGAAATGAACGCCAGCTATGATGCAGTTATAATCGGCAGCGGCATGGGCGGCCTGTCCTGCGGCGCATGGCTTGCCAAACATGGTATGAAGGTCGCAGTCATAGAGCAGAACCAGCAGGTCGGCGGGTTCTGCTCAAGCTATAAGCGCAATGGTTTTAACTTCACCCTGGCCGCCTCGGAAGTGACCGGCACCACGCAGAGCGGGCTCATCACCAGGGTCATCAAAGCACTGGGGATAGAAAAGGAAATCGAGTTTATCCCCCTTGAACAGGGCTACCACGTCCATTTCCCTGATTTTAATTATTATATTTATTCGGGCGGCGGCACTGCCCGCGAGCGCTTTATGGAGCAATTCATAAAGCTCTTTCCCGCAGAAGCCGGCGGCATCCGGCGCTTTTTTGACACCCTGGCCAAAATAAATGAGCAGGCCGACTATGCCACCTTCCTCGGCACCAGCCCGCGTGATATAGCGCGCATCCTTTTCAGGTGTCCGACGCTGGTGCGGAATATGACCAAGGGGATTGTTTCCTTCATGGATGATTATGTGAGCGATCCCCGGCTGAGGGCCGCGCTCTCCATAAACTCAACCTGCGCCAACCTGCCGCCTTCAAAAATGTCAGCTCTCGGAATTGCCGGGCTTCTGATTGAAGGAGGCCTTTCGATCCCGCATGTGAAGGGCGGCGCACAGGCGGTGCCGGAGGCCTTTGCCAAATGCATACGGGCCAAAGGGGGGGAGATACTCACCGGGAAACTGGTCGAGCAGATACTGGTAGAGAATAACAAAGCCTGCGGGGTGCGGCTGATAAATTCACCGCTTGCTGTCGCAGAAGGTGACGCTGCCATGAAAGGAGCACCGGTAACCATAAAGGCGCGCTACGTGATTTCAAACGCATCAGCCCGGCAGACGTTCGGCAAGCTTCTTGGCGGGGAGCAGGTCAGTACAGCATACCTTAAAAGGCTCGGGAAGCTTGAACTCACCCCGCCGTTCTGCGCGCTGCTGCTCGGCCTTGATATTGATTTGAAAAAGATGGGTCTTGCGCCCGCGCTGCACATCCACACCTCAACCTACGATACCGAGCAGCACTTTCAAAACCTGAAAGCGCGACTGCTGGACGAGCGGGCGCCTGATCCCCTGTTCCGGTTTCAGCTGGCCAACCTGAGCGACCCGTCATCAGCCCCGCCGGGGAAAACAGCGCTGGTCATCCATGCTATACCGGCGCCCGTTGACGGCTGGGAAGACCCTGATTTTGAGAAGCGGGTGGCGGACGTGATGATTAAACGGGCGGAGAAGAAAATCCCCGGCCTTTCACAGCATATCGAGTACCGGGAGTTCTGGTCTCCGCGCACCGTGCACAGATTCGCCCTGAGCGGCGAAGACGCGAGCATCGGCTGGGCGCTCACCCCGCAGCAGGTAGGCCCGCGGCGGCTGGGCCAGAAGACGCCGGTTAAAAATTTATTCCTGAGCGGCCACTGGACACAGCCCGCGCTCGGCATTATCGGGGTGACGGTCTCAGGGCTGCAGGCAGCGCGCATTATTCTGTCACTGGAAGGCGTCAGCGAACCATTGGCAGCTATCGGCATAAAAAAAGGTGTGCGCGTCTCGTAACAGGAACCAGCCATCAAAGATATAAAATGCCCTGTTGCGCTTTTTCAGCAGTCAGGGCATTTTTTCTGCGTCGCTTTACTTCGCTATTTCTTAGCGTTTCGCCACATGTCATTAAACATGGCCTTCATCGTTTCAGCCAGAGCCGGCGATTTGATGGAAAGGCCGTACAGCTTCGGGTCCTGAAGGAAAAAGACCACGGTGTCGTCATGTATCATGACTGAGTAGTCCATCACCACATCGTCGGGCAGGCCCCGCGTTTCGCGTACTTCGCGGGAGTCGGTCGCCTGGTAGGTGCGCATGACCTCGGTGTCAGGGGCCATCATTTTTACAAAGACTCCCAGCTCCATTCTGGCAGGGATGTAATAACCCTGATCATAGGCCCGCTCATAGGCCTGCATCAGCACTTCCACGCTGCCCAGGTAATAAATAACTTTTTCCCTGCTGGTTAAAGTCCGCTCGGCGATAACTTTAAAGTCTTCCGGTGTCTGGGCAATCTCCACATCCGGCAGGGATGCAATGTTCTTCAGCAGTGCACGCATTGGTTTCACTCCTTGTTAGCAGGCTGTTGAAAAACACCCATCTGCTTCGTTGCGCTCATCCTTCGTCATTGCGACGTACGGTACCGTACGACTCATTCCTCACGATTTCGCGCGCCTTGCATCTGGATGTTTTTGACCAGCCTGGGGGAAAATTACTTTTTCAACAACCCGTTAGTAAGAAAATCTGAATGCCCGTATTCGCAAAGGATACAGTATACACATTTTGCCGGCAGTGTAAAAATAGAGAAGCGCCGAGAAGGATGACGAAAGTCGGCCCCTTTTCTGAAAAGAGCCTGATTTTGCATGGTGCATTAGTAAAAAAGAAATGATAGAGTTAGTCAAGCTGCAACTCAAGATGAATCCGGGGTCTCCGGGTCTTTATTCAATATTTCCGGCTGAGCCGGTTTGAGGAAAAGTGGAAAAGAAGAAAAATTTTTACAGCGTCGCGCGGGGACGAAAAACAGGAATATTCAGCGCGTGGTTTGGCGCAGGCGGTGCCGAGGCGCAGATTAAAGGATTTGCCGGTGCCCGGTACAAGGGCTTCCCCACCATCGAGGAGGCCCGCGAGTGGCTTACCTCCATGGAGAGCGGGAGTGGGTCCTCATCCAGAAAGGGGGGCGCCAAAAAAAACAGCACGGCTGAAGCTTCTGCTGCGTTTCGCGCGCCAGTGCCGGAAGCGGGGAAAGTTTTGATGTACACTGACGGCGGCTGCAGTTACAATCCCGGGCCGGGAGGGTATGGTGTGGTTATTTTCAAGGGCAGGCAGCGGCTGGAGTTTTCAGGAGGCTTTCGCCTGACAACCAATAACCGCATGGAGCTCGCAGCCTGCATTGAAGGGCTCAAAACACTTAAAACCCCGTCATCAATTACGGTCTGCTCGGATTCAAAGTACCTTGTCGACGCGGTGGCAAAGGGCTGGGCACGCAAGTGGCAAAGAAACGGATGGATGAGGACCAAAGCCGATGCAGCAGAGAATTATGATTTATGGGAGCAACTCCTTGACCTGTGCGACAAACATAGCGTTGAGTTTGTGTGGGTGAAGGGCCATGCGGGAAACAAGGAAAACGAATGCTGCGACCGGCTGGCGGTTGCGGCAGCGGCAGGCA
>JAPLIX010000408.1 GCA_026388865.1 Pseudomonadota bacterium
CCACCACAAATACGCCGCCCACGACGGCAAGCAGCACTTCATGCTTGGTGATAATGGCCACCGCGCCAAGAGAGCCCCCCAGGGCAAGGGATCCGACATCACCCATGAATATCTGCGCCGGATGACTGTTGTACCAGAGAAAGCCCATGCTGGCGCCGACCAGTGCACCGCAGAATACGGTCAGCTCGCCGCTGCCGGAAACATAGGTGATCTGCAGATATTCAGCAATGCGCACATTACCTGAAATATAGGAAAACAGCATATAGGTAGCCGATACCAGAAGCACCAGCCCTATGGCCAGCCCGTCCAAGCCATCAGTGAGGTTCACCGCATCTGAGCAGCCCACAATCACGAGCACCACAAAGGCGAGGTAGCAGATGCCGAGATTCGGCAATAAGTTTTTAAAAAACGGGACACTTAAATGGGTGTTCCAGGTGGGCAGCATATACAGATAGATCGCAATTACCGCTCCTACCGCTGTCTGCAGGAGGATCTTCTGCCAGGCGGTTATGCCTTTGGCGTTTTTCCCTTTGATCTTTTTCCAGTCATCGAGCAGAGTCATCGAGCAGCCCGATGGCGCCCATGCCCACCAGCGCAAAGAGCACCAGCCAGATATAGTGGTTGGTAATATCTGCCCACAGGCAGGTTGACGTGACAACAGCAAACAGGATCAGAACGCCCCCGGCCGTCGGAGTACCCTGCTTTTTCCGGTGCGTTGCGGGTCCGTCCTCCCTGATATACTGACCAAAGTTGATCTTTCGCAGCTTCTCGACCACGAACGGCCCCAAAATGAGCGTGATCAGCAATGCCGTCACCGTTGCATAGATGGCGCGAAAAGTGATGTAACGGAATACATTAAAAAAACTGAAATACTCATGAAGCGGATAGAACAGATAATAGAGCATGCTCCCTCGGCACCGGTTACTGCATGGTCTGGTGGTTGTTGCCTCCTGGTTGCTGCAGGAAGGAGACGGTTCTTTCCATCTCCGTGGCCCGCGATCCCTTTACCAGGATCCAGTCGCCCTCCTGAATTTCCTGCCCAAGCTGCTCTGCCAGCAGCTCCCGCGTCGCAAACACCCGGATACGCGCTGCGGGCATTCCTTCCGCCAGGGCCCCTTCTGCCACTGACCCGGCATAGCTCCCGCAGAGATAAAGATAATCGATCCCTATGCGTGCGGCGGTACTGCCGGCCGCGCGGTGAAACTCTGCTGCACGCTCGCCCAGCTCCAGCATGTCTCCCAGTACCGCAATCGTGCGCTGGCCTTTTTTCATGTGAGAAAGGGCCGTAAGCGATGCCTGCACGGACACCGGGTTCGCATTATAGGCGTCATTGATGATATGCATACCGCGCAGGGTGATAATTTCCATGCGGCCGGGCATCGGCTGGAACTGTTCAAGCCCATTTTTAATGTCATCCAGGGGCAGGTGCAGGGCATGTGCAACCGCGGCAGCAGCCAGGGCATTGCTTAAAAACATGCCGCCGGGAAGGGCCAGGGTCACCGCTGTCCGGGCACCCATGATGTCAAGCATAAAGACGGTTCCCTCACCATTCTGGTTTATAACCGTTCCGCGCACATCCCCCGTTTGCATGCCAAATGAGATGATCCGCGCCCGGGTCTTCTCTGCCAGCCGCACGACGCGCTCGTCATCCTGGTTAACGACAGCGGTAGCATCGGGGGTAAGCGCTGCAAACAGCTCTCCTTTTGCTGCCATGATATTCTCCATGGTTTGCAGATGCTCAAGGTGAGCCGGGCCGATGTTGGTAATGACACCAATCTGCGGCAGCGCGATGGCGGCGAGTCGCTCAATCTCACCCCGGGCGCTCATACCCATCTCCATGATGCCCACCTGATGTCCTTTATGCAGCTGCAACAGCGACAGCGGAAGCCCGATCAGGTTATTAAAGTTCCCCGGATTCCTGATGGCATTGCATCTCAGGCGTGCAATCTGCCACACCATCTCCTTGGTGGTGGTTTTGCCATTGCTGCCGGTGATGGCAACAACGGGAAGGTCAAACTTCTTTCTCCAGAAACATGCCAGGTCCCCCAGCGCCTGCAATGGGCAATCGATTGCGATCAGCACGCTATCCGGAAATCGCTTCCGTAGGTCCGGCATCAGCGCGTTTCCCCTCTGGACCAACGACGCGCGTGCCCCCTTGCTGAACGCATCGCTGATAAAGACGTGGCCGTCACAGTTACTCCCGGTGAGCGGCACAAACAGCTCTTCCGCAGCGATGCGCCGGGAATCAATGGAAACGCCGGTTATGACCGCATCCGGCGCTCCCTGCGCCAGGTGCCCTCGGGTTGCATCAAGAATCTCGCGCATGTTCAGTTTCATACCGGTCAACTCGCAGGCATAGTATCAGTTGTGGCGTCCCAGGCTGCTGCGTGCCACTTCCCGGTCGTCAAACGGAAATTTTTTATCGCCGATTTGCTGGAAGGTCTCATGCCCCTTGCCGGCAATCAGCACGCTATCTCCCGGCTGTGCCAGGGAGAGAGCACGGTATATTGCCTGGGCACGGTCCGGGCAGATGCCATACACTTTTTTTTCTGTTTTACCGGAACACAGGTTGTCGGACGCTTTGTTCATTCCTTCTGCCAGCACCCCGCATTCAATCTCCCGGATAATGTTCTCGGGCGGCTCGCTGCGCGGGTTATCCGAGGTAATAATAACCGTATCACTGTAGCGTGCCGCCACCCTTCCCATCACCGGCCGCTTCTCCCGGTCCCGGTCTCCTCCGCAGCCGAATACGGTGACAATATTTCGTCCCCCGATATCACGCAGCGTCTGCAAAACGTTTTCAAGCGCATCGCCGGTGTGCGCATAATCAACGACAATGAGCATCCCCCTGCTGTTTTCAATGCGCTCCATCCGTCCCGGTATGGTGTGCACGGCTTCAATGCCGGTGCGGATTGCTTCAGGCGCGATATCAAGCGAGACCGCCACGGCTACAGCGGCAAGAATGTTGTAGAGGTTAAACATGCCCAGCAGCGGGGAATAAAGCTGCAACATGCCGCCGGGAGTATGAATGTCTGCGCGAATGCCTTCAGGGGAAAGAGCAGCCGTGTGCGCGTGAATGTCTCCTGCCGCATAGCCAAAGCTGAGACGCGGAACGGATATTCTCTCCAGCAGCTCTCTCCCCAGGGGATCGTCCTGGTTAACGACGGCCAGCACCTTCTGTTTTGCTGAACCGGCAAGCACCTGGGTAAAAAAACGTTCTTTGCTCTGGAAATAGTTCTCCAGCGTCTCATGATAATCCAGGTGTTCCGGCGTCAGATTGGTAAAAACACCGACATCAAACTGGCAGCCGTCAACCCGCCGCTGATCAAGGCCCTGGGAAGAAACCTCCATCACCAGATACTGTGCGCCCCCGTCAACCATGTCCCGCAGTATGTTCTGCAGCTCCATTGGCTCAAGGGTGGTCTGCGCTGCCGGCCGTTGCAGCGAGCCGCAGCGGTATGCAACCGTGCCGAGAACCCCCACCGCAAAGCCGGCGTGCTGGAGGATAGACTCGATGAGATAGGTGGTGGTGGTTTTGCCATTGGTGCCGGTGATGCCAACCAGCGCTGCCTGCCGCGACGGGTGGCCATAAAACTGCGTTGCAAGCAGAGACAGCGCACGCCGGGAATCGGGCACCACAATGGTTGCTGCATCAGGTTTGGAAAACGGTTTTTGTGTTACAAAGGCTCTCGTCCCTGCCTGATAGACAGCTTCTAGAAAATCGTGCCCATCCACCCGCAAGCCGGCAATAGCAACAAACAGACTGTTCGCGCCGGCACTCCCTGAATGGCTCACTATAGATCTGATTTCCTGCTGCTCATCCCCGAACAATTCTTTTTCATCAAGCA
The DNA here is from genome assembly GCA_026388865.1 of Pseudomonadota bacterium. GTDB lineage: Bacteria > Desulfobacterota > WTBG01 > CAIYCZ01 > CAIYCZ01 > JAPLIX01. Next base: position 3,849 of record JAPLIX010000408.1, read on the forward strand.
CCGGCAGTAATTGTCCGAGTTTCATCCCTTTGTTCCCTTCCCGGGAGCTAGGTCTTTTGTCTCCCGCCACCCCGGGTCCGGATTTATCCGCTGCAATGACGACTCGGGATATATCCGCTGATAGCACAGAATCTGCTGCGCCATTTTACTGAAGGCCGGTGCTGCTACAACCCCGCCGTAGGTAACTCCTTTCGGCTCATCGATCACCACCACGATGGTGAGTTTTGGATCCTGGGCCGGAATGAATCCCACAAAGGAGGAAACGCATTTGTCCCTCCTTCCTGCGTCACGGTCTTGAGCATCTCCCTGAGTAACCGCGCGCTCTGATCCGAGATCACGCGGCGGATGATGGTGGGGGCAGCCTCCTGAATAACCGTGCCGTTCTCTTCCTGAATTTTTTTCACCAGATATGGCCTCATGAGCAGGCCGCCATTTGCAATGGCCGAATATGCAGACGCCATCTGCAGGGCCGTGACTGATACCCCCTGGCCAAAGGAAATGGTCCCGAGATTAATTTCCCGCCACTGCGAAGCGTGCGGTATATAGCCTGACACCTCTCCCGGCAGTTCAATACCGGTCTCCCGGCTGAAGCCAAATTTGCAAATATAGTTATAAAAACGTTCCCGGCCAAGATGCTGGGCAATTTTACTTGCTCCGATATTGCTGGAGTATTTTATCACTTCGGTGACGCTGAGGAGTCCATGGGGGTGAGCGTCATGAATAATTTTTCCGCCTATATGATACGAACCGTTTTCACAATCATAGATGTCCTCGGGTTTTACCACGCCCTCCTCAAGGGCTGAGCCCACAACAAACGGCTTAAAAGTTGATCCCGGCTCAAAGACATCAGTTATCGCCCGGTTTTTCCAGATGTCCCCGGGAACACTTCCCTGGTTGGGATTAAAGGCCGGGGCAACTGCTGATGCTAAAATTTCGCCCGTCCGGGGATCGATAACCACTGCCAGCCCGCTCCGTGCCCGGGCCGCAGTAACTGCTGCCTGGAGCTCTTTCTCTACAATGTACTGGATATTTTTATCAATCGTCAAAACGAGGTTATAGCCCCGGAGAGAATCGACCTTCTTGATACCCTCGGGAAATAAATCCCGACCCAGGGCATCCCGGTTCACCAGCAAATATCCTGAAGTACCTCTAATCTGCTTATCAAACTCGCGCTCAACGCCCTCCAGACCCTGAGAGTCAACACCGACAAAACCGAGCAGCTGGCCTGCCAGTTCTTTGTGCGGATAGAAGCGCTGCGCTTCTTTAGTGAAGCCCAGTCCGCTTATTTTCAGATCTTTTATTTTCCCTGACTGCTCCGGGGTGATTTTTCTCTTTACCCAGACAAAGCTCTGCTGGCTCTGAATGATGCTTAAGATTTTGTCCCGGGAGATACCCAGGATGGAGCACATTTTCTGCGCGGCATCTTTTTTGTTTTGCATGAGCCGCGGGCGGGCATACAGCGAATCAACATCAAGGCTGAAGGCAAACTCCACCCGGTTGC
>JAPLIX010000016.1 GCA_026388865.1 Pseudomonadota bacterium
GTCCACCCTCCGTCCCGCTGACGGGACTACGGAGGACGGGCTGAGTTACGAGTTGTGAAATGATAAAGCTGAGAGCTGACGGCTGATAGCTCATCGCTTAATACGGGCAGGGGTCAGAAATGGCTTCTGCCTTTTTGCTGGGAAGGGCAGCAAGGTACTATCAGGAAATCACCTTTAAATTCTTAAAATATTTTTTATAGAACCCGCGATCTCTGGTTAGCAATCTGTCCGCATGCACAAGGGCATGAGCGCCGATGAGAAAATCAGAAATAATCCGCTCGCGTTTACCCCCGGCCCTCCGGTATTGCTGCCAGGCAATGCCGGCGGTATAGGCAGTCTCCCGGTCTATTGGCAGTATTCTGATACCCAGTTTTACCAGTGTTTTATCAAGGAGTCTTTGGCTGCTGAATTGAGGCGCCAGTTCAGCATAGACAATTTCATTAATGATCAGCGAGCCCTCGTGGAAGCACCGTTCGAGATATTCTGATGACTTTTCACCAAACTCAGGGTCAGGCAAAAAGACATCAAGCAGTATATTGGTGTCAACAAACGTGATCATCTGCCGCGAATATCCTCAATGTGCTCGTCGGTGTTGCGGTGCTTTTTAAGAATACCAAAGACTTCCCTCACGGGGCTTGTATGACGAGCCCTTTTTTGCAGTCGAACACCGCTGTCTTCAGGCACAAACTCAATTTCAATCTTGGGAAGCAATCCATATTTATCACGCAGCTTTTTAGGGATAGTAACCTGCCCCCGTTCACCAATTTTCATACTTTATATATTCTCCTTTCATATTATTAATTACAGATTAATTTAAATACCGTCAATAGTCAATGCAAAAAAAGCTTGAATTGGAAGGTGAAAAAATAAAATCGGTTAGTCGGTGAATGGGTGAATAGGTAACGATTCGACAGGCTCACCGCAGGCGAGTCCTGAGTAACGAGTAAATATTTTCCCACCAGACTTCTTTGTGAACGGGAGGAGTGAACCAGTGTAATTCTGTGTGTTTCAGTGGCGGATATTTTAACAGGCAGGGCCATTTATGCTCCTGCCTGTTCTTTTTATGTGATCCTGAACATCGGCGATGATCTGCGTCCAAAACCAGGCCTCAGCTTGCGCTGCGGGCAGCAGGCTTTTTCCCTGCAGTTTCAAAGGTAAGTGCCTGAGCGGTGCGGTCAAGGTCAATGCTGACCGTATCACCTTCCTTGAATCCACCTTCGAGAATTTTGAGTGCCAGCGGGTCCTGAATATAGCGCTGGATTGCCCGCTTGAGCGGCCGCGCGCCATAGACCGGGTCATAGCCGTGCTGGACAATAAACTCTTTGGCGCTGTCCGTGAGCGAGAAAGAGAGCTTCCGGTCGGCAAGGCGCTTCTGCAGCAGGGCCTCGTTCTTCTCCTCCATGAACTGGCTGCCCAGGTTTGAGGTCATGATGATGATGGTGTTCTTGAAATCTACGGTTCTGCCCTGGCCGTCGGTCAGCCTGCCGTCGTCAAGGACCTGCAGCAGCACGTTAAAAACCTCGGGGTGGGCCTTTTCAACCTCGTCAAACAAAATCACTGCGTAGGGCTTACGCCGCACTGCTTCCGTGAGCTGCCCGCCTTCTTCGTAGCCCACATAGCCGGGAGGGGCGCCGATGAGCCGCGCCACCGTGTGCTTTTCCATGTATTCGGACATGTCGAGCCTGACCATGGCCTGCTGGTCATCAAAGAGAAATTCAGCCCGCGCGCGCCCCAGCTCGGTTTTCCCTACACCGGTAGGGCCGAGAAATATGAACGAGCCCAGAGGCCGGTTGGGGTCCTGGATGCCGGAGCGGGCCCGGCGCACGGCATTGGAAACAACGGTGATTGCCTCGTCCTGCCCGACCACGCGTTTTTTCAGCCGCTCTTCCATGTGCACCAGCTTCTGCAGCTCGCTTTCCATCATGCGCGATACCGGGATATTGGTCCACTTGGCAACCACTTCCGCAATGTCTTCAGCATCGACTTCTTCTTTAAGCATCTGCCGATCTTTCTGCAGCACGGCCAGTTTATTATTCTCATCCTCAAGCTTCTTCTGCAGCTCGACATGGGTACCATAGCGTATCTGTGCAACCTTGCCAAGATCGCCGGTACGCTCGGCGCGCTGTTCTTCGCTCTTAGCTTCTTCAATCTTTTCTTTTATTTTCCGGATGGACTGAATCGTTTCCTTTTCCCGGTGCCAGTGCAGTTTCATCTCATCACACTGCTCTTTGAGCGCTGCTATCTCCTTGCTCAGCTTTTCAATGCGCTCCTGTGATGCCTTGTCCTTTTCCTTTTTTAAAGCCTCCCGTTCAATTTCCATCTGCATCAGCTTTCTCTGCACCTCGTCAATTTCACCGGGGAGGCTGTCAATTTCCATGCGCAGGCCCGACGCTGCCTCGTCAATCAGATCGATGGCCTTGTCAGGGAGAAACCGGTCTGAGATGTAGCGGTGGGAGAGGGTGGCGGCGGCAACAATCGCAGAGTCAGTGATGCGCACGCCGTGATGCACTTCGTAGCGCTCTTTCAGCCCGCGAAGTATTGATATGGTGTCCTCAACCGTGGGCTCGCCGACCAGCACCGGCTGAAACCTGCGCTCAAGGGCCGCGTCTTTCTCAACATATTTGCGGTACTCATTGAGGGTCGTGGCCCCCACGCAGCGAAGCTCTCCCCGGGCGAGGGCGGGCTTGAGCATGTAGGAAGCGTCGATGGCGCCCTCGGCAGCTCCCGCGCCCACAACCGTGTGCAGCTCGTCAATAAACAGAATGATTTCACCGCTTGCTTCCTCAATTTCCTTAAGAACCGCTTTCAGCCGGTCTTCAAATTCGCCGCGGTACTTGGCGCCGGCAAGCAGCGACCCCAGGTCAAGGGCCACGAGGCGCTTGTTTTTCAAACCTTCCGGTACATCACCATTTATAATTCTCTGGGCAAGGCCTTCAACTATGGCGGTCTTACCCACGCCCGGCTCGCCGATCAATACCGGGTTGTTTTTGGTCCTGCGCGAGAGCACCTGGATGACCCGCCTGATTTCCGTATCGCGGCCGATTACCGGGTCAAGCTTTCCCTTGCGGGCCTGCTCCGTCAGGTCGCGCGAATAGCGCTGCAGGGCCTGATACTTTTCCTCGGGGTTCTGGTCGGTGACGCGCTGCGAGCCGCGAATTTCAGTCAGCACTTTAAAGATTGCATCTTTGGACACACCAAGAGATGAGAGTATTTTTGCCGCCTCTGAGCCGCGCTCTTCAGCTATGCCAATGAGCAGATGCTCAATGCTTACGAACTCATCATTCAGGCGCTGGGCTTCTTTAAAGGCAGCGTCCAGCACCTTTTTTGTGCGCGGAGAGATATAGGTCTCAGCAGTGCCCGAGACTTTAGGCAGCTTCTTTAATGCTGCGTCAAGGCGGTTCAATATAATTGCAGGGTCAGCGCCGAGTTTTTTAAGCATCGGCTCCGCAATGCCGCCATCCTGTTTAAGTGCTGCTTCCAGCAGATGTTCAGGCTCTATCTGCTGATGCTGGTATTTCTCAGCAAGGTGTTCTGCTTCCTGCAGAGCTTCCTGGGATTTAATGGTCAATTTATCAAGGCGCATGTTTTGTTTCCTTCCGTCTGTCAGTAAATATTTTATTTAAATATAATACGGAAAGCACTGAAGTCAACGCATACGTATAAAAAATTCATAAAAAGAATCTTTCATGCAAGATAAGGGCGGAAGCCCGATTCATGACCTCCGCCCTATTATGCGCTTTAAACTGAGCGCTTTTAATTTCATTAACTCTGTGCCTTGCCAGCGGTGAGCCGTTACTATTCACCTCTTGACCTATTAACCCATTCACCCATTCACCCACTCACCGACTCACCGTTCTTTCCCTCTGTGCCTGTTTTATAGCAGGTGCACCACCAGCCCGCTCCGAAGCTTTGGCTCAAACCAGGTTGATTTGGGGGGCATAATCATTCCGGCATCAGCAACGCGTATGAGCTGCTCGATGGTGGTGGGATGCATGGAGAAGGCAACCTGATATTCTCCTGCATCTACCAGCTTCTCCAGCTCTTGTGTGCCCCTGATGCCGCCGATAAAATCGATGCGCTTGTCGGTGCGGGGGTCCTTGATGCCCAGTATCAAATCAAGGAGCTTGTTCTGCAATATCTGCACATCAAGGCTCTCTATGGGGTCATTTGGTATCGCAAATGCCGGTGTGAGCAAATACCACTGGCGGTCAAGGTACATGGAGAACTGGTGGATTGCTTCGGGAACTTTCACGCCGGCCTGCTGCACTGAAAAGTGCTGTGCTATTTTATTAAGATACTCTTCTTTAGAAAGCCCGTTTAAATCTTTTACCACCTTGTTATAGGCAAGGATCTGCAGCTGGTCATGGGGGAAAATGGCGGCAAGAAACCAGTTGTATTCCTCAGTGCCGTTATGGGAGGGATTTTCCTTCCTGTGCTTCACACCGACTTTGGCTGCTGAAGCTGCTCGGTGGTGGCCGTCGGCAATGTAGAGGATATCTTTGGCAAATGCCTTCTTGAAGGACTCAATAAGATTTACCTCCTCAATAATCCGCAGTATATGCCGGATGCCGTCAGATGCGGTAAATTCATATACCGGCTCAATCCTGAGCGCCTCCTCGCACAGCACTTTCTTGAAGCGGTCCTCTTTATAGAATAGAAATACCGGTCCGGTCTGGGCATTTAATGTTTCAATGTGCCGGGTCCTGTCCCGCTCCTTGTCCTCGCGGGTCAGCTCATGCTTTTTAACCGTGCTGTTAAGGTAATCATCTATGCTCACGCAGGCTACCAGGCCGTGCTGCTGCCTGCCGTGCATAACCTGGGTGTAGAGATAGAGACGAGGGCTTTCATCCTGCTCCAACACACCCTGGATGATAAAGCTGTCGAAATTTATTCTGCCGGTTGCATAGACAATGTCAGCATAGAGATTAACATTGTCAGGCAGGTCTATCTCCGGTTTTGAAACATGGAAAAAACTGTATTGATTGCCTTTGGCAATATCTCGTGCCTCCTCTGAACTGACCACGTCATAGGGCAGTTCAGCTATGCGGGTTACCATATCCGGTTTCGGTCTCAGGCCCCTGAATTCCTTGATTGCAGCCATGATGCCTCCATAAAAAATAGAATACAGAAGTCAGAGGACAGACGTTACGGATGATTGTCTTATGTCTGACAGTCTGTGGTCTCTTATCTGGTTTTATCTGTGAAATATATCACAGATATTGTGAATGGCAATAGAAATTACCTTTATTTTTGACATGGCATCATAAATAAGACTATTTATCAGTAAATATACTTGACAAGAATAGTGAATTATTTCACAATAGGAAAACTTTCAATTAAATAACTGCTATCAATTGGCAGACTCTGTAAAATATACAGCCTGTTGGAGGAACTGGAAGGAAATGGCGCAAGCTCTGTTTCCTCCAATGAAATAGGCGAAAAAATCTGGGTAGGCTCTCATAGCGTGCGGAAGGACATCAGCTACATCGGGGAGATCGGCACCGTTGGTTCAGGCTATGAGATTGCAAAGCTGAAGAAGCACATTGGTGAGAAGCTCGGTCTGAATGTTGAGCGCAAAGCCTGTGTGGTTGGTCTGGGGAAACTCGGCACAGCCATCCTGCAGAATGAGAAACTCTTTTCCAATAACTTTAAAATCGTAGCAGGCTTTGACTCAAGCATAAATAAAATTGAAACCCTGGTAACCCATATACCGGTATATCCCGCCTATGATCTGGCTGACATCATCAGGAAGCAGGGCATAGAGCTGGCCGTTATAACCGTGCCGGGCCACGCTTCACGGGATATTATCGACCGGCTCGTTGAGGGCGGGATAAGGGGCATCGTGAACTTCTCATCAGTTCCGCTGCATGCAACCTATAAAGAAAAAGTCTATGTGAGCAATTTTGATATAGCGGGCGAATTCAGGTTCTTATCCGCGCTGTTTACCATGGAACAACAGCACCATGGGTAAATACTAAATACGCAAATAAGAAATCCTAAACAAATTAAAAATTCAAAAGGATAGTTGCTAACTTTGCAATGAAAGCGTACCCCCTAAGGACGTTGTTATAAAAGCGTACCGAAAAAACATCTTTTGGTTTTGTACATAGTTATAATACAGAAAAGAAATTACAATATTATGTGACAGTAGTAA
>JAPLIX010000024.1 GCA_026388865.1 Pseudomonadota bacterium
TTGCTGCTCGGGAAAATGTCTACTCCATTTGTCTGCGCATCCTCAAGCAGTGTTTTCAGTATCAGCTCCTTATCGAGCGTTACTCCGGCCCGCCGCTTGTCAGGGTCCTGATGCTGGTAGGCGCGGTCGCCAAAGGTAAATTTTTTCCCGCCTGGGGAGTATATCGCAAACCCGTTGACATTCCGGTGCGGGCCGTCATAGCGAATAGAAAAACCGCTGGAGGGAAAACAGATGCGTTTTAACTGAGGGTTATAGATTACTGTCTGTTGAAATGTGTATTCATTGATCGGTGACAGCACGCCGCCGTCAACGCGCCTGATTTTGGGGATGTCGGTTTTTCTGTCAAGCAACGCAACGTGAAGCCCGTTTTCCCCGGCAAACTTTGCCGCAGTGAGCCCCGCTGGACCGCCGCCGACAATGACCAGATCATATTTCTTTGCCATAATAGTCTCCTTGCTAGTAGCTATCAGCTGACAGCTGTCAGCTTTTCATTATGGTGTGACCGGTGTTGCGATACGCCATGGTTTTCGGGATCATAAGCATGCCGATCTGCGGTACCTGCTGCTGCAGGAAGATAACCGGCGCGTAACAGACAAAAGATACCAGTATCATGCTGCCTATCCAGATAAATGTCTTATCATGAGCGGCACGTGCATCACGCAGGATCAGGTACGCGACACCAAGCTGCATCATCATCAGCGGCAGGTTGCGGATCATCGACCAGGGCTGCGCTGCCTGCATGCTGTTCCAGCCGTTGGCCGGATGTGTCATGATGAGCAGGCGCAGTACGGCAAGGGCAAAGAGCAGGTATCCCAATCCCCCGTAGGGTTTATTATAGCGCGCGCTCCACATCATCACAATCAGCACATAAAATATGGTAAAGGTTATCGCTGTTGCAAGTGAGCCCATCGGCGCCAGCAGCAGGCGGTTGCCGAACATATTGACCGACACATCAAGGCCACCCAGGGCAAAGGCAACGACCCTGAAGCCCACGTGGCCAATATCGCCCAGCCCAAGCCACGCAAACGCCCACATGAGCAGGTCCGCAGTGCGGCGGTCTTCCGCTGCCACCAGTGATCTGCGGCGCCACATGGCTATGACCAGCCGAGATAGTTAGCATACAAATATTTACATAAATTAACTTATAAAAGCAACAGAACTTTTAAAATTTTCCGGTAATTTAAAAGGTGCCCGCATGCGCATATCGGTTAGTCGTGTCAGGTCAGCGTCTCTCCTGCTCTTCTTATTCATAATCGCCTGTACCGCAACTGCCTGCTATAACACGCAGGGCCCGGTGCCGGAAAACCCGCATCAGCCGCCGGTGCGAGAGCTTCTCCCGCAGAACGTGATCGTTGCAGAGGAAACCATCTACGCGCCTGCTCCGCGGGATAACGGGACACCACCGCCGGAGTGTGATTATATCCGCTATCTGCGCTACCGGCCGCAGACACCGGATGGCTTGCCCAAAGAAGTGCGCGCGGTTCTCGTGCTCCTGCCCGGCTATGGAGGGGGCGCTGCATCGTTTGACTATCTCGGCAGAAACCTGGTCGCCATGGCTGAATTAAACAATGCCGGCAGCATCGAGGTGTGGGCGCTTGAGCGCAGGCCCAACTGCCTTGAGGACTTGAGCGCCATGAATGCGGCAGAGGCGGCGCGCGATCCTGAAGTTGCGGTTGACTATTACTATTTCAACAAGCCGGTCAATGGCCGTACGTTTCCCGGTTTTCTCCGGCAGGATGAAGTGCCGTTTCTCTCAGAGTTCGGCCTGAAGCTTTTTATGGAAGATATCTTCACGGTGATTTCCTTAAAAATTCCTGACCCGGCTGTGAGAAAAAATACGGTCTTCATCGGCGGCCATTCTCTGGGCAGCCCTTTAAGCGCGCTCTTTACCGGCTGGGACATGGATGGAAATCCTCAGACGCTTGATGATGCGGGCTATAACAACTGCGCAGGCCTCATCGGGCTCGAAGGGCGGGTATCATTTACCTCATTTTCCACCCTGACGGAGGCGGGCTATACCCGGCGTCTCGCAGATATCAGAAGCGGCAAATCCGCGCGCTATCAGCAGCTTGCCGGCATCACCCCCGAGGCCCTGGCCCTGCTTGAGATGATGGCGATGTATGCTGCCTTTGCACCTGACGATGAATCAACCCTGTTCCAAAGAGCCCCCTATTCCCGTGACGTTGAGCAGCTTATCCGGGCCATCCACTCGCGAACTCTCCTGCAGTATATAACAGGCGCGCCCGCCTTTACTGACTATCGCTATACCAATGAGGCGCTGCTGGGAATATTTATTGATGATAATTTTCAGCCCGTACCCATCATGCAGGCAAGCCTCGGGTTTCTCTATGGCGGACCGGTCGTGCCTAAAACATTCTCCCTGTTCCCTTCTTATTTGATAGGCGGAGGACTGGAAAGCTGTTTATTGCCGGGGACCCGGGCCCTCCTGATAATCCCGGCAGCGGGCCGCTCTATAAATGGGCAAACTTTGATGAGACCGGCGATGCTGCTGATCCGGATTATGAGGATACCAGCGGCTCCGTGACCTATACCACGGAAATTTCCGAAGTCACGGACATCCAGGACTTTGCGCGCCTCCTTTTTCAGGGGCCGCTCAATTTCTCTGAATGGTATTACGCGGCTCGTCTCGGCCTGGACATGAGCGCTGCCGCAGCTCCGTTCAGCGCCAGGTACGGGCTTTACTGCCTGCACCGCGATAAGGCAGCAATCCTCCCGGCC
>JAPLIX010000520.1 GCA_026388865.1 Pseudomonadota bacterium
TATAGATAAAATAGAATCATGAAAACAACAATTGATATTCCGGATAACGAATTAAGAGAAGCAATTAAATATACCGGTTCAAAAACAAAGCGTGAGGCCGTGGTCATTGCCCTCAAAGATTTTAACAAAAGACAAAGACTGGCGGCGCTTGCAAAAATGCTGGGCACGTTTAAGGACTTTATGACTCAAGAAGACCTTAACGTTATGCGGGAAGACAGGAAGTGGCAGAAAAAGCGATAGTTCTTATTGACACTTCCAGTTGGATAGAAGCCCTGCGCTCAACAGGTAATCGTGACGTTCGGGAAAGAGTCTTCAAGCTCATGATTGATGGCCGTGCATTTTGGTGTGACATGGTTGCAGTTGAACTCTGGAATGGTGCGCGGGGCGATTATGAAAAACAAAAATTGGCGGAACTGGAAAAAGAAATTACCTGTCTGCAAACTACTCCTGCAGTATGGGCTGCTGCCCGAAAATTAGCAAAAAAATGCCGGCAAGTCGGGCAGACCGTTCCATCAGCCGACCTTGTTATAACAGCATGCGCATTGGTTCATAACGCTGGGATAGAACATTACGATGCTCACATAGACGTTATATTAAAAATTCACACCACGCCAAAAAACAAAGGGGCTTAAAGGGGACACTACTTATGATAGATATTGAAAAGCACGTTGTTTATTTACGCAACGAAGCTACTGAGGATTGGACTGTTGCAACAGAATTGGTCAATAGCGGCAGAGGACGGCATGGTTTGTTCTTCGCTCATCTTTCCTTGGAAAAGCTCATTAAAGCTCGCATATGTCGTCACACGCAGGACATAGCTCCCAGAATTCATAATCTGGTCAAGCTGGCAGAGACAGCAGAGCTATCACTGACTCAGAGACAGATAGATATTTTGGCAGAAATGAATGTCTTTAATATCGAGGGCCGTTACCCTGATTCTTTAATCTCTCCGCTTTCACACACAGAGGCTCACGATTATTTATTACGCTCAGAGGAGGTTTATCAATGGTTGATACGACAATTGTAAACTCAGTGCGCATCTATCTGCAGAAACTTACAGAGTCCGGCATTTTTGTTAATTATGCCGTTGTATTTGGCTCGCGGGTGAGAGGTAATTATGATACCTGGAGTGATATTGATCTGCTTGTCGTATCACCACGTTTTGACGAAGAACACAAAAGGGAAGATGTAAACATGCTCTGGCGTATTGCAGCACGTACAGATAGCCGCATTGAGCCTTTTGCTGTTGGTCAGCGTCAGTTTGAAGAAGATACCAGCAGCGCTATTATTGAAATTGCCCGACGTGAGGGGCAGCTAATCACTTTAAGCCCGGTTTAGTTGTTTGAAGTGACCTTATTCAGCAAGAGATCACAGAAGGGGAATGGTCGTGCTTTATATTCAGAAATTAAGAAAATAAATCTTCCCCCTTTTCTCTTTTCTATCCGACATTGAAATTATTTAACTCTTATTCCTATCCCATCAAGTAGGTATCCCTCCTCAATACCTCTTATTACAAAATCAATATCTCCAGCCAACTTCAGGCTGCCCTTTGATTTGAGAACACTCAAAATATTTATTATTTTCAACAAAGAGTCTGATGTAGTATTTGCCTCATTAAGCATAATAAATTCTTCCGCAGTCTTTATGTTTTCATTTATTATTTCCCTGAATTTATCCTGCAGTCCATCATTCTCTCGCAGTATTGCACTTATTTCTATCACATCTTGATAATAAAGAGCGGTCAGATAGAACCCATAAGGCTTCGAGAAAACTGGAGGAAGTAGGGACAGCGACCGTTATACGGCTTCCTTTCTTGACAAGATCAGGGACGAAAGCCCCGGATAATCAATTGCGGCTAAAGCATTAAAATCGACTGGGGATTCCGAGAACGATTCCTTCAACGGATAGATCTTCATCAACATCAGGCCAATGAATTCCTGTGCCACGGCCAATTAATTGATAGTTGTTGCGCTGGGCCGGGGTTGCATGTGTCAGTCTTGGATAAAATTCGAGAGGTACTTTCACTTCCCTTCCATCAGCGAGAACAACACAGAGGAATTTTTTATCGAAATATACTTTCACCGCCATAAATTCATGTATTTTTTTTGCGGCCAAAGAAACCATGCCATCTCTCCATAATTTTCTTTTCATGTTGTTCAACAAGGGAAAATGCCCTGCTCAATTCCACAGACGACATTCCCTGGTTCTTTGCAAGGCTCGCGGGGTCGCAGCTTGATTAGTGGATATAGATTGCCTTTTGTAATGACCCTAACCCTGACAAGCCGGAATCAAATCCGAATAGCGAAATCAGAAATTCTAAACAAATTCAAATGACCAAAATGGGAAATTTAAAACGACTCTGGTGAAAAATGCTGTTTTAAAGTTTGAAACATTTTTATTTTTAA
>JAPLIX010000468.1 GCA_026388865.1 Pseudomonadota bacterium
CATGGGCGCCGGGACGTATACCGGCATTGAAGCGGTGAGCAACAGCCTTCCCTTGCTCCGGGAGCCGAAGGTGCAGACGGCGCATCGCACCATGCGCTATATGGCGTTTTCGCTGGCCTTCACGGTGGTGGGGCTCATGCTTGCGTTTCTCCTGTACCGGGTTGATTTCCAGGCCGGCAAGACCCTGAATGCCGTGTTTTTTGAACGCATGACAGCAGGGTGGGGTACATCAGGCTACCTGTTTTTGCTGGTGACCCTCATTTCAGAAGCAACGATACTGTTTGTTGCAGCTCAGACCGGTTTTTTGGGCGGCCCGCAGGTGCTGTCAAATATGGCGCTGGACCGGTGGGTGCCAACACGCTTTACCATGCTGAGTGACCGGCTCGTAACACAGAACGGCATTCTGATCATGGGTGTCTCGGCATTGCTGCTGATGATTTTCACCCGGGGCTCCGTGCAGTTTCTGGTTGTGCTTTACAGTATCAACGTTTTTATTACTTTTGCCCTGTCACAGCTCGGCATGGTGCGGCACTGGCTGCAGGTCAGAGCGGAAGCACCAAGCTGGAAGAAAAAGCTTTTTGTAAATGGCGTGGGGTTGTCCCTCACCCTGTTTATACTTGTTTCCGTGGTCATAATCAAATTTAATGAAGGGGGCTGGATCACGCTGCTAGTAACCGGAACACTGATTGTCCTATGTTTTGCCATCAAGCGGCACTACAGCAAAACATCACAGCTTCTTCAGAGGCTGGATAACCTCATCGTTGATGTGGTTGAATCTACCAAGCCAAAATATAATCTGGAATCAGCGGCAGATTTAAAACAGCCGTCGGGATTTGACCCCCGGGAGAAGACGGCCGTGGTGCTGGTGAGCGGTTTTAACGGCATGGGACTGCACACGCTGTTTGGCGTTTTACGGACCTTTGAAGGAGTTTTTAAAAATTATGTTTTTGTTCTTGTGGGCGCGGTTGATACCGGAAGCTTCAAGGGAGCTGAGCAGATAGAGCAGCTTCAGGCCCACATAAAATCGGAGATAAACCGCTATGTGCTCTTTATGCGCAGACAGGGTTTTTGTGCTGACGGATACAGCTCCATTGCTGTTGATGTAGTGGATGAGATTGCCCAGCTTGCGCCGAAGATTATGGAGGTATATCCGCAGGCGGTTTTCTTCGGCGGCCAGCTGGTATTCCCTGAAGACCCGTTCTTGTCCCGGTGGCTCCATAACTACACGATTTTTACCATCCAGAAACGGCTCTATCAGCAGGGGATGCTGGTAGTGATCATGCCGATACGGGTTTAAATAGCGGCGAGTGAATAGTGAATAGTGAAAAGGATTCAAGGGTTCAAGGGGCCAAGGAGAACAGGGGGGTCATTGCGAGGAATGAGTCAGCGGCGAATGACGCGGCAATCTATCCTTCTGTATTGGTAAATGCAATAATATTTTTTACTATGTTAACCAGACTTATAAAATACCGAAAGGCCGATTAACCGATTTACCCATTCACCGATTAACCTATTCGTTAATTAAATTATTTCTTATCAAACAGGAATTTATCGTGTCCTCTACTGATGACAATAAAAAGAGAGTTGCGCTGCAGTTTATTCTCCTTATGGGCGTGGTCAGCCTGTTCGGGGATATTACCTATGAGGGTGCTCGAAGCATTAATGGCCCGTATATGGCTATGCTGGGAGCAACGGCCGGCATTGTGGGGCTGGTCGCGGGCATCGGTGAATTCAGCGGATACGCGCTGCGGCTGCTGTCAGGGTATTATGCGGACCGCACCAGGGCTTACTGGCCCTTGACGATAGTCGGCTACGGCCTGATTATGTCCATCCCGCTGATGGCGCTGGCCAATAACTGGCAGGTGGCGGCAGTGCTGGTGATATGCGAGCGGATGGGCAAGGCAATACGCTCTCCCGCCCGTGACGCGATACTGTCCCATGCCACCAAGCAGGTGGGAAGGGGCTGGGGCTTCGGCATCCATGAAGCAATGGACCAGATCGGCGCTATTGTCGGCCCGCTGATTTTTACCGCTGTCATTATTTTTAACGGCAGCTACCGCACCGGATTCAGCATCCTGTGGGTGCCCGCGGTTCTCACGCTCGCCATGGTTATTGCCGCGCGGATGAAAGTTCCGTCACCGGAAAAACTGGAGCAACCAGACGCTGTAGCCGCCAGTGCTGTCCCGGCAAGCACCCATCTCCCGAAAGTCTTCTGGCTTTACGCGGTGTTCATCTTTCTGAGCGTGGGAGGGTTCGCCCATTTCCAGATCATCTCCTATCATCTGAAAATCCGGGCTGTTGTTTCAGACGCGCAGATACCGTTATTTTATGCCATTGCCATGGGCGTGGACGGCGTGGTTGCGCTCATAATAGGCAAAGCCTATGACAAGGTCGGTCTGAAAACCCTGATAAGCATTCCTCTTCTGACCCTGCTCATACCTTTTTTTGCGTTTTCTTCCAGTTATGGATTTGCGCTGTTTGGCATAATTCTCTGGGGGGCGGTGATGGGTATTCATGAGACCGTCATGCGCGCGGCAATCGCGGACCTGATTCCCATAGCGCGGCGCGGCTCGGCATACGGGATATTTAACACGATCTACGGCGTGTCATTCCTGGTTGGTTCGGCGGTGATGGGATTTCTGTATGACAAAGCGCCGGGGTCCATTAATGCTTTTGTGGTGCTTCTGGAAGTGGTTTCAGTGCCGATTCTGTTCGCAGTGCTGAAGGAACTGCGGCACCGCTGATAATAATTCTTCATAAAGACCGGAGCAGGTATCGCTAATTACACTATCTGTGGGTATCGTTCAACAATAACAGAGCAATGCATCAATAGCCTGGGAAAAAGTTTAATGGCGAAGCATCTCACTTTCAGAACTAAAGAACGGGGATAGATCTCTTGTATAACATTCCACAACTGCTTCCACGGACGACGTTCTGCGTGATCCTATCGTTGCTTGCGGCGCTGATCCTCACCCTCTATCGATCATGGCTCTACTATGAGAGAGCGACGGCGCTCAGCGAGCTTACCCTGAAGCAGCGTCTCGGCCTGTTCTGGGTCGGGTTTCGCCTGGACTTTGTCATCGTCAGCCGGACCACTATTGCCCTGGTTCTCATCCTGCTGTTTATACCCGAATCAACTGCGAAAAGCTTAAACATGGTTTTTCGTATCTTTGCGGCAATCGTTTTCTTCGTTATCTTTCTTGCTGAAACAGCAGGGGTCTACTTCTTTCGCTACTATGATTTCCGTCCCAACTACCTCGTTCTTGAGTACGGTGCTGATCCGGAAGTGCTGCGTGCAATTTCCAAAGCCTATCCTTTATTGCGCATCATAGTGCTGAGTGTTTTGGGCACCCTGATAGCAATCTTCATCCTCCCCCGGGCAGTCTATCTCCACGCCGGCATCGATGGCGGGGCTCTCCTCTGGTGGTGGGACCGGGTGGGGATTTTTCTCTGTCTTTTGCTGACCGGTTTTGCCACACGGGGTACGCTGTCTCACCGTTCACTGAATCCCAGTTTTGCTGCGGTTACGCAGAACCGCATTGCCAATGAAATCGCCGGATGCGGTATTTTTAACGTTCTGTATGGATGGGGACATCAGCTGCAGAACGAATTCACCGATCTCAAAACCGTCATAAAACTTCTTCCGCCCGCTGAATCGATGCAACGGTCGCAGGCGGTGCTGTCAGTGCAGGGGCGCCTGACGTATGATGCGCCGAATCCTCTGGTGCGTGTCATTAATCCGGGCACGCCAGCACAGCCCTTGAATGTCGTCATGGTCGTCATGGAAAGTTTCACCAACCGGCTCGTTGGCGCGGTTGGCGGCAGCCCGGCCCTGACACCGGAGTTTGATAAACTGGCCGCCCGGGGCATTCTTCTGGAACAGTGTTATGCGACCGGGGAAAGGACCATTCAGGGTTTGGAAGCTGCTGTTGCATCGTTTCCGCCGCTTCCCGGCGCCGGAGTTGTGAAGCGGCCGCATGCGCGGCAAAGCTTTGCGACCCTTGCCGGCATCCTTAAAGAACGGGAGTACGAAACGCTGTTCCTGTACGGCGGACAGGGTACGTTTGATCACATGCGCGGATTTTTTCTGAACAATGGGTTCAACACGTTTATAGAAGAGAAGGACTTTAAAAATCCGACATTTCGTGGCTCCTGGGGCGTCTCGGATGAGGACCTGTTCAGCCGCGCCGATCAGGAATTTCGCAGACTCACGGAACAGGGCCGTAATTTTTTCGCCACGTTACTCACTGTTTCACTCCATTCACCGTGGGAATATCCACCGGACAGAATCCAGCCTCTTAAGGCCGGCACACCGGTTCCGCAGGGTTTCGTGCTGGAGGAGCTGAACAACTTCCTGTACGCGGATTACGCTGTCGGGCAGTTTATGCGAGAGGCTCGCAGCGCTCCCTATTTTGCTGATACCGTGTTTGTATTCGTCGGTGATCACGGGGTCCATCTTCGCGGTCGCGATCTGATTCCCATTGACGATTATCTTGTCCCCGCGCTGTTTTTTGCACCCGGCCGTTTGCTGCCGAAGCGTGTCGGCACCGTAACAAGTCAAATCGATCTTCCGCCGACGATCATGGGAATTCTTGGAGGCGAGTATCGAAGCCCGTTTTTTGGCCGCGATGTGCTGAGTTCCGATGATGATGCAAATTTCGCCATCATCATCTACAATAAGAAACGGTATGGAATCGTCTCCGGGTCCCAGCTGGTAGTCCTGACCGAAACCGGAGAAACGCTGGCCTATGAACGCAGCAATGTCAATGCATCATGGCTGCCGGTTACAGTATTATTGCAGCATCAGGAGATCAGCCGTAATGCCAGAGCGTTGCTTGGCGCTGCTGAAAAGCTTTTGATAAGCGGCCGTTACAACACTGCCGCACACTTAAAGAGTGATGAGTGGTGAGTGGCAAGTTTTAATCCCATTCACCCATTCACCGACTCACCTATTGACCCCGTCCTCCGCCCGCCTTCCAAAGCAAGCTTTGTGCAGAGGACAGGCAGTAGCTGCTACGGAGGGTGGACGATTGACCGATCAAGTATTTCCCTCACCTTCTGCAGCAGCGCAGACATTGAAACCGGCTTCAATATTAACTCAAACCCTTCCTCAAGAAAGCTCTTCTTGTGGATGATGTCTGCGGTGTAGCCGCTGGTGAAAAGCACCGGAACCTCCGGCCTGATGCTCTGTATCTC
>JAPLIX010000322.1:0-3077 GCA_026388865.1 Pseudomonadota bacterium
GAAGAAGATGTTGACTTTCGTAGTTAGTTTTGAAATAAAAAAGTGGCTTGATAACTATAAAAACAAAAACTATAAAATCATATAACCAACCAATTTAACTTTGAAAAATCAGGTTTGTTACGTATAGCATGTTATAGTCTGTAGTGAGCTGGCTTGAATGACTACTCTCGCTGCTGATACATAAGCTATACTTTCCTGCCTTTGATCCCCACCACAATATTTGGCACGTAGTCTACACTTTCATCTCAACTACCTTCTATACCATGTCTTGATAAAACAACCTTCTGCCGCGTTAATCAAACGCTTTAAATTAAATCATCTGATAATAAAACCCTGCCATGATTGTATTTGACTGTTTTTTGATGACGGAAGTATAATTATAAAAAAAGAGGCAATCAAAGCCATTGAAAATAGGAATAGATAATCTAAAGAAACTTAAAATTCTATTACTATATCTACTGGTGTGGGCCGGCATTGTTTTAAATGGGGGAAAAGTCGGGCTTGCAAAATGGCAAATTAACGATTTGCAGTGATAATAATATGTAGAAGTTTAGCAATAAAATACCAAAAATGGTTTAGCACTGCACATCTCAAAACTTTGACACCAGAGAGGAGTTCACCCTATGAAATTTGACCCCGCCTGGAAATCTAAAGCTGTAAGCGCTGAAGAAGCTGTAGCCCTTATCAAGAGCGGCATGAAGGTTTTTATTCACGGTGCAGCGGCCACGCCCACCCCCCTTCTTGTCTCGCTGTGCAAGAGACAACAATTGGAAAATGTCTACCTTTACCACTTGCACGTCTCAGGAGATATCCCCTTTGCCGATCCCAGCCATAAAGGACGCTTCTTTTCCATCTCGCTGTTTACTGGAGTGGCTCTGCGCAAGCCGATTGAGGAGGGGCGCGCGGACTTCATGCCTATCTTCCTGGCCGACATTCCCAAATTATTCTCTTCCGGGACAACCCGGTTGGATGCGGCGATTGTGCAGTTGTCCCCGCCGGACGGTCATGGGCTCTGCACTCTTGGCACATCGGTGGATGCGGCCAAAGCTGCCGCGGATTCAGCTCCTATTATCATTGCAGAGATAAACGATCAGATGCCCCGCACCCATGGCAATACCGTAGTTCGCTTCGACCGGATTACCTCTTTTATACATACCAACAGACCACTCATTCAGGATCACCATGGATCAGAGGAAACCGATGTAGATGCCCGTATCGGCGAAATTATAGCAGACCTTATTGAAGATGGCGCTACCCTGCAGATGGGAGTTGGAAACATACCGAACGCAGTGCTTACCCGTCTCTTTGATAAACACGAGCTTGGCATTCACACGGAAATGTTTTCCGACTGCGTGGTTGACCTGGTAGAAGCGGGCGTCGTCACAAACCGTCTTAAGAAAGTTCACCCCGGCAGAATTACTACGAGTTTTGTCACCGGCTCGCAGCGACTGTTCGACTTTGTCCATGACAATCCTCTGGTGGAGTTCCACCCGTGCGACCGAACCAATGACACTGCTCTCATCCGTCAGAACGACAAGGTAGTGGCCATCAATTCAGCGTTAGAAATCGACTTGTCGGGACAAGTATGCGCGGATTCCCTCGGGCACAGGATTTATTCGGGCATTGGCGGGCAGATGGATTTCATCCACGGCGCCGCACTGTCCAAGGGAGGGAAGCCAATTATTGCCATCCAATCCACTGCCGCCAAGGGAACGGTTTCTCGGATAGTCTCGGAGCTCAAGCCCGGTTGCGGAGTGGTGACCACTCGAGGACATGTGCACTGGGTGGTGACCGAGTTTGGCGCCGTGAACCTGCATGGCAAGACGCTACGGGAGCGTGGAGAGGCGCTCATCTCCATTGCCCACCCGGATTATCGCTCCGGGCTCACAAAGGCTCTGGCAAATATCAGGCATTTTACTATTGGCTAAGCACTGAACAGCGTCAGATTCGGAGCAACCGTGTCGCAGGGTCAGCAATGGCCCTGCCTATTTTTTATCTATATGTAGTGGCTGAGCATTATTCAGAAAAAGTGAAGACTTCTGCTATAATTTATTTTGCCTGTCAGTGACGCTTTGCGAAAGAAGTGTGCAATGAATTTTGGTTGACTCGCTACTCTCGCTGCTGATACAGTAGCTACACTTTTAGAACATAAAGATCTGCCTCAATATTTTGCATTTCATCATTTCAAGTCTAAAACCTATTTTAGAATAAAGGAGACCTGTTATGTTTTACGTATTACTTGCTGTCGCTGCCGTCATTACCGCGGCAGGATTTTACAAGTTTGTTTATTTCATTTCCATCGGATACGCGTTTTCCGTTGTCGGATTGGCTATTGCCATGCTGATCGGCTTCGGGGCGTCTCTTACACTTCCGGTGGCTATTCTCCTTGCCATCGTTGCCGTGTACGCGGCACGGCTTGGCATTTTTGTTGTTATCCGTGAATATAAAAACGTCGCGTACCGCAAGGTCCTGGATGAAGCCTCAACCGGATTTAAAAAAATTCCGTTTTTTGCTACAATTCCTATCTGGATATTTTGTTCCGTTCTGTATGTGATGCAGGTGTCGCCTGTGTTCTTCAGACTGCAGAATGGATTGCAGGAAGCTCATCCCGGGTGGCTGTATGCCGGCATTGTCGTGGTTGTCATAGGCTTTTTTTTGCAGACTGTTGCCGACGCGCAGAAAAACAAGGCGAAAAAAGAGAACCCCAAAACTTTTTGCAGGGTGGGACTTTTCAAGGTTGTGCGCTGTCCCAACTATTTTGGCGAAATTCTTGTCTGGACCGGGGTCTTTGTGTCATCCATGCCCTGTTTAATCGTATGGTATCAGATCGCCTTTTCGGTTGCAGGATACATCGGCTTAGTGTACGTCATGTTCGGTTCAACCCGCAGGCTGGAACTGCGCCAGAACAAGAATTACGGATCAGACCCCGCATACCAGGAGTATGGCAGAACTACCCCGGTCCTTATTCCTATGCTCCCCCTGTATACCGTCGCGGATTGGACGTGGTTGGGGAAATAGATGGACTCCGGGCCGCAGCGTAAAGCATGAAAGTGCTGCCGCTGCGGATGTTTTTTTTG
>JAPLIX010000322.1:3115-11590 GCA_026388865.1 Pseudomonadota bacterium
TTATCAATCGTTCCTTAAACTGGAAGACCACCTCATCGGCGACACCAAGAGCTGATACCGGAACGCCGGCAGCGGGGACACAAGGGGTTACCTCTGCACACAGCGTCCGGGAAACGTTCCCTGACAGGAACTAACGGGGTGCACACCTTCAAATGTCATTTTTAGTTTGCTGTGCTCCTGGCACTACGCCCTCAACCCTCTGACTAGGAGCCGGATATAACAGTTCTATGATACTCATCCAGCCTGTTTAAAGCGTCCTTGCTGTTGAGCCCCGCGTCCATAAACTCAGATACTTTTCTGGCAAATATCGCTTTCAGCATATCAATATTTTCCAGGTTGGAATCACGGATAAGTTCAAGATATTTCATGTCCGCCTTGATGCCTTTTTGTTTGCAGTGTTTAAGCAGCTCTTCCAAGTCGCGCTGGGTAGCTACGCAGTAACAGACATCATAAGCAAGCCGGTAGATGGAATCGAGCGCTTTCTTCTCATATTCAGGGAAGTTTTCCTGTACCTCTAGATAAAAATCTCCTCTGAATTCCTCAAGGCTGTAGTCAACCTCGGCCTTTACAACCTGTTCACCGGTAAAATCCCATTTCATATATTCTTCCTCCCGTTAACAGCAGTATCACCAAAATATGACCACAGAACGCGCCGGTCCCTCGAAGCAGTGCCTGCTCTTCGCACGGCCTCCCTCCACAGCAGTCTACCGTGGAGTACGGAAAGCCAGTTTGTGAAGGCGGGCAGGGAACGGACAGATGAAACAGTATATGGTAAGGAGTTAAAAAACTCCATAAAATTAAAAGGATGGCGCGAATGTTTAATGCTCAGAATGTTTGCATAGTGCACCCCCTGGTTTATTATTTGACCGTGCAACAAAACCTTTTGAATCTCTCAAAAATGGACATTGAAGGGAGGAGGGAATTTCCTGGTTGCTGCAGACAGGTTTAAAGTTTTGCAGTTAAAGTATACCATATAAATTCAAAGAGACCAGAGGACAGAACCATTTTTTATCCAGCATATTAAACGGCAGTTAAAGCGTCTTTAATAGCCGTTGGTAGTGCCGGCTTTCTTCTATTTGCATTCTTACGGTAATACATTTACAATACCCGGCAGCAGGGCAAAAACCATCTCACAGCAAACCCCATGACATTACATGACAGAGTCGCCATCGTCACCGGCGCCAGCCGGGGCATAGGAAAGGCCATCGCCATTGCCCTGGCCGGGGAAGGAGCGCGCGTGGTGGTTGCGGCCAGAACCTTTCGCGAGCTTCCGGTCATAGCCGGCAGCATTGAAACCACTGCTGAAGAAATCCGCAGCCGCGGCGGCAGGGCGCTTTCCTTAAAAACCGATGTCACCAAAGAAATATCAGTGGCCGGGATGGTTGAAAAAACACTTGAGGAATGGGGCCGCGTCGATATCCTGGTCAATAACGCGGCCACCAATTTCCCGGCCCGCTTTCATGAAATGCCGCAAAAACACTGGGACCGGATACTGGAAGTCAACCTGCGCGGCACCGTGCTCTGCACCCGCGCGGTGCTGCCCGCCATGATAGATCAGCGCCGGGGCCATATTATTAATATATCTTCAGTGGTGACGCAGAAACTTCATCACCAGCCCTTCACCGGCATTGCCTATGACGTGACCAAGGCGGCCATAAACCGCTTCACCCTGGGCCTGGCTGAAGAGCTGAAGCAGTACGCCATCGCCGTTAACGCCCTGATGCCTGACAACACGGAGAGCGAAGGCTGGGCCTTCCTCAATCCGGGCATTGACCGCTCCGGCTGGGACTCACCCGCAGACTGGGGCCGCTACGCAGCACTGGTGGCTGCCCGCGACCCTGCCTTATTCACCGGGCGCCTGCTTTCAAAACAGGACCTTGAGGCGCTGAGATGATTACTGCCTTGAGCGCACCAGGAAACCAGGGGCTGCTCTCCTGTAGAATCCGGACTTTTTATTTCCGCTTAAAAAACCTTCTCCGGGATACTGTTCAGCACCGGCAAAAATACATAGTTCACCCCATACCGGATTTTTTATGTTTGTGGCATAGTTTTTTTAAATTTTTTTAAATTATTAAAATATCTATTGCAAAGACCCTCAAGCGATGCTCCATTAAAAAATATAATTGTTTATGTTTATATGCAAATATTCACCAGCAACATCATAATGTGGAGGGTAATGAAACCATGAAAATAACAAGACGCCAATTTTTAAAAACTTCTATGGCAACTGGAGCAGTGCTGGCAACAGGTGGCGTAGGCTCACTTCTGCGGCCGCAAAAAGTTTATGCTTTTGCTCAAAGCCCGACCAATTTGCGGAAATTTATAATCGCGCTGCCCGGGCTTGGACCAGCTGGAGCAAACGAGATTGGCCAGTACCTGCCGGTGGCAACACCAAATACTATTAAATACCCGGGGGTTGATTTTTATCGCATCGCAATGATGCAATACGAAGAGCTGCTGCATCCTGACCTCCCCAAGCCGACCAAATTCTGGGGATATGCAGATGTATCCGGCATGTTTAAAAAGCCGGATTCCAAATACCTGGGAGGCGTGATTGTCGCCAAGACGGGCAGGCCGGTAAGGATAAATTTTATCAACAGCCTCCCCCGAAAACATCTTCTGCCTATAGACACCAGTCTGGTATCACGACCACGCAATGGGCATTACCCGCCTGAACGCCTATGCAGGACTGGCAACCGCATATCTCATAACAGACCAGGCTGAAGCTGATTTAGTGACCAGCAATGTTATTCCTTCCACCCAGATTCCGCTGGTTATTCAGGACAAGACGTTTAAAACAGTGTCTGATCAATGGGGTGATCCGGGCGATTTGTGGTACCCGAGTGTTTATGAGGACACAACGACAGATACAAATACAGGGAGATGGGGCCGGGGGGGCAGCGGGATATCGCCTCTTCCCATCCGTTCCTGTGTACCCGAATTCTTTAGTGACACTATTTTAATAAACGGCGCCTGCTATCCATACCTCAATGTGGAGCCAAGAAGGTATCGCTTCAGAATTTTAAACGGCTCCCAGGCCCGCGGTTATAACCTGCAGCTCTACTATGCTGACGCAAGCGGCGCAGAAGCGGATTTGGCAAAACCGGGCCCCCCGTTCATCCAGATTGGTACCGAGGGCGGTTTTCTCCCTGCTCCGGTTGTGCTCAATAATCCGCCCAACCAGACACAGCGGGACGCTAAAGGGGCTGCTATATTCACTGATCCAAATGCCTATGATCTGCTGCTGTTAGGTGCAGAGCGT
The DNA here is from genome assembly GCA_026388865.1 of Pseudomonadota bacterium. Classification (GTDB taxonomy): domain Bacteria; phylum Desulfobacterota; class WTBG01; order CAIYCZ01; family CAIYCZ01; genus JAPLIX01. The sequence goes on from JAPLIX010000322.1 coordinate 6,378, forward strand.
GCGGATATTATTATCGACTTCTCGGATTGCGAGCCGGGTGACACGCTCATACTCTACAATGATGCGCCCGCGCCATATCCCGAAGGTGATCCGATGGACGACTATTATACAGGAAATGATGATCACGAAGCAACAGGCGGCGCGCCCTCCACGCAGGCCGGGTATGGACCAAACACCAGAACCATGATGCAGATCAGGGTGGTGCCGCTTACCGGCTCAGAGGATCCCTATGATTTCAATGAAACACTGGATCTTCTGAAATCTGCCCTGCCCATCGCATTTAAAGACTCTCAGCCGGCACCTCTGTCAAACAATGTCGGGGAATTTGTTAAGGGGGTGGGCAAGACGCTGAATGAGGACTTTGACGAATACGGTCGTTTAATCCAGCGGCTTGGCACTATCACGCAGAACGGCTTGAATAACGAGGGCAACCCTACCTGGGGGCGGAATTATATGGACGAGCCTGCTACGGAAATTGTGAACAACGGGGAAACCCAGGTCTGGAACATCTACAATCTCACCGGTGATACGCATCCGATCCATTTCCATCTGGTGAATGTCCAGATCATATCGCGGGCGCCCTTCCAGATTGACAGCGATGGCACTCCTCATTTTGATCAAATCGGGCCGGCCCGGCCGCCTGATGCTAACGAGTTAGGCTGGAAGGAAACGGTCAGAATGAACCCGGGAGAAGTTACCACGGTAATCATGAAGTTCGACGCTCCGGCACCGCCGCCCTGGGTAACAATGAAAACCAGCCCGCGGACCGGGGGATATGAGTATGTTTGGCATTGCCATATTTTAGAGCATGAAGAACACGACATGATGCGGCCGCTGATTGTTAATCCCTGACAAGCCGCGGCTTCATATTGTAAAAAAAGCAGGGTCAGAAATGGCCCTGCTTTTTTTTAAAGCAGCAACCGGTTCTCCGGTACGTTCAGTCAAGTTCCTGCAGCGGGGAACATGCTGCGGTGGTGGCGGCAAGAATCTCGGTCATGGGCCGTGACATAGCCGCCAGTTTCGGCATAAGATCGGGCCGCTCTTTCTGTATGGTTGGGACCAGGCTCTGTATCAGAGCGCCCATGTGGGCTATTGCGGCATAGGGATTCCAGCACGGCGGCAGCGGATTTTTAACCAGGCTGAAAATATAATCAAGGTCCTCTTCCCGGTCCATCACGTACGGCAGCGCGAAGTTCATGAGGTACGCTTCATGCGGGCACTTCTCAATGTAGGTTGACTTCCACCACGCTACGTACTGCGGAATAGCCTGGGAGGCCAGGCCCACCCGGTTCTCTTTCAGAGCTGCGGCAACCGCGCTCCCCGCTTTCCAGCCGCTGATCATGGCCCCGGAGTTTTCCAGCTCCTGGCAGGCACCGGTATCGCCGGCCAGCAGCACCCGGTCGCGGTAGGGATCAAGCACCGGAGAATAAATATACTGGGCGGAGGCAGATTCTTTCAGCCGCTCGGCGCCCTGGAACCATTTCGAGAAGAAAGGATTTTCTTTAGTAAAATAAGCGGCAACCTCATCCAGGTTGACCCGCGGGTCAAGGGTGAGAAATATCACATTAAGATCATCCGCGTAGGGCCGGGGGAAGATAAACATCAGCCCCGGGGCAACGGTCTTCTGCGTGATGCTTGAGATCAGAAGATCAGAGGCCGGAGCCTTCACCTTGCGCATGTACCATCCCTTGGACAGAAGGTAGCTGTAAAATGTCCGGCCCTTGTTAAACCCGAGCATCCGGGCAATGCGCGAGTTGCAGCCGTCAGCGGCAATCAGATATTCCGCCTCAAAGCTTTTGCCGCTGCCGTTCACTGTGACGCCAGCACCGGCCGGGGTAACGCCGGCGACATCTATTCCGGTAATGACCTCCACCCCTGCCTGCCGCACCTCATCAAGCAGGCAGCGGAACAGTATCTCTTTATCATAGGCAATGCCGACCGCGCCGAAATCACCCTTCTTCCGGGTTTCCTCCGGCAGGCCGAACGGCAGCCGGTTTCCGCCAGGAGAAAAAATGTGCCAGGCAGCGCAGTTTTTTATCGGCCCGTCATAGGCAAAGGAAAACCCGCTCTTGATGAATGCGATCCGCTTCCCCTTCCGGTTATAGTGGACCACATCGTCAAAATAGTAGTCATTTACTGAAACCAGGGTCTGACCGCACGCCCGTTCCAGGCGGGTAATGTCAGACTTTCGCTCCAGCAGCGCTACAGAAAATCCGGCCTGCCCCGCGGCCTTTGCCGCAAGCAGTCCCGACGGCCCTGCACCAACAACCACGACATCATATGTTTTAGCCATTGTATTGTCCTGTCTGGTATATGCGTTATTAATAATTAGGGAACCCGGTTAGGGCAAACGGTTTCATCTGCTTTTCAACCGGTATGGTGGCCACGGTCTGCATCATGGTGATAATATCGGGCCGCTCTTTCTGGATGGTGGCAATTTTCCCCATAATCGACCCGTTGATATTTTTTATCAGGTTGTAGGGGTTGAGCGAACAGGGAAGGGTTTCTGTCACGAGCTTGTAGAGATAATTGGCGATATCTTCTCCGGCAAGCCCTGAGGTCATAAGGGTCAGGAACTCTCGGTAATCCATGAAGCCGGGGAAGTTCTTCTGCCACCAGTCAATATAGTTCTTCACACCGTCCCGGTTCGGCCGGCCATCGCGCAGGGCCTCGGTGATGGCGTTCGCGGCCCGGCGGCCGGTCATCATTGACCCGGTGCATTCCGCCTCAACGGTCCAGCCGGCGTCGCCGGTGATAAGGACATTATCCAGAAACGGGGTCGGCACCGGCGACCAGATGTTTGCCACGTGCGCGTGCCGCCGCACGATTACCGCATTCTTGAACCAGTATGAAAACGGGCTGTCCTGTATGGCGCGGTCAAGCACCTCTTTATAATTTATTTCCGGGTGCGAGCAGCCGCCCGCGTATACCCATGATTCGTCTTCGCCGTACGGGCTCAGCCCCACCCACATCATGATCGGATAGGGCAGTCCATTATGGTACAGGATCGGGTAGTTTATGGATTCAGGATACGGCGGCCGCACGCCCTTCATGTAATAGCCTACCCCCACTATGGTGCCGAAAAAAGAGCGCTCCCGGTTCAGGCCCAGGAGCTTCACCAGCCGCGAATTTATGCCGTCAGCAGCAATGGTGAATGTTCCGCGATAGGTCTTTCCCTCCGCGGTCAGGACCGTGTTGGTCTCTCCAACGCGCTTATGGCCGATGACATTGGTCCCCGGGAAAACCTGGACGCCGCTCGCCAGTGCGTCATCAAGCAGGCCCTGCAGCAGGTGCTGCTTGCTGTAGAAAGCGGAAAGGCGGGTCTTGCTGCCGCCGCTTTTTTTTGCTTCATAATCACCCATTTTCACGCAGTGCTTTCCGTCCGGAGTATAAACGTGCCAGGCGTAGAAATTTTTATGCGGGCCGTCATAGCGCACGGAAAAATTATTGACCGGGAAAACAATGCGGTGCTGCTTTTCATCTAAATACATCCGCTCGCCGAAGTAGTATTCGTCTTCAATAGCAACCATGGTCTGGCAGCTGCGCTGAATTGCGGCAATGCTTTCTTTCCGTTCCAGCAAAGCAACGCTCAGGCCGTTCTCCCCCGCCACCTTTGCCGCCATGAGTCCCGCAGGCCCACCGCCAACTATCACAACATCATATACTTGTGCCATGGTTTTCCCCTTCCAGCTCTAAAAGTTAAAACGTTTAATCATTGCCGGCATAGAAACTGAAGACCGCAAAGCAGAGCGTCTCCCTGCCGGCCTCGTAAGAACACGGTTGTACAGGCAATACAGTATAAAAACGGGGACGGTGCGTGTCAATAAAAATAACTGCATGCTCCCGGAAAAATTCCGGCAGCCGCACCTGGTTTTTTATTCCTTTATACCAGTTCCCGGCTTTTCTGCATACTTGAAAATCAGCAAAAAACCGGGACGGTCTATTTGATAATGCGAACCGCAGCTTTGACCCGGGCTTCCGCACCGGCTGCAAACTGGTCTGCCTCGACAGCCAGGGTAAGCTTCTGCACCATGACACCATCTTTCCCCACGAGCCGGTTAATAAAAAAGAAGCCGCCGCCCGCATGGTTATATCCTTGTGCGAGCAGTTCGAGGTCGAGGTGATTGCCGTCGGCAACAACACTGCCGGCAGGGAGACGGAGACCTTTGTGCGCGGCCTTGACCTGCCCGGCACCATTTCCGTGGTCATGGTCAGTGAAAATGGCGCTTCGGTTTATTCCGCTTCAGAGGCTGCCCGCGAAGAGTTCCCGGAACAGGACGTGACCGTGCGCGGCGCGGTTTCCATCGGCAGACGGCTCATGGACCCCCTGGCAGAGCTGGTAAAAATTGATGCCAAAGCAATCGGCGTGGGCCAGTACCAGCACGATGTTGACCAGCGGCAGCTTAAAGAAAAGCTTGATGACTGCGTGATGAGCTGCGTGAACCTGGTGCGCGATGAGCGCCTGCGGTCGCACATAGACCTGAAAAAATATATTACCGGCACTGCCGGCCTGCCGACACTTACCGATATCATGGCAGAGCTTGCCAAGCCGGGGCGCGACCCGCGGGAGCAGTTCGAGGCCTTCAGCTTTGCCGAAGGTGTCAGAACGATAGAGGATGTGCGGCCCGGCATGCAGCTTCCCGGCATCATTACCAACATCACCAACTTCGGGGCCTTTGTGGACATCGGCGTGCACCAGGACGGCCGGGTGCACATAAGCGAGCTTGCCGACCGCTTTGTCAAACGTCCCGCTGACGTTGTGAAACTCTACCAGAAGGTCACGGTCACCGTGCTTGAGGTGGACGCAACGCGCCGGCGCATTACGCTCTCCATGAAAAAGAAACCTCAGCAGCGGCAGAATGTTTAGGGACCGATATATTGTTTTGCACTTTATACATGCGGATTAAACCGTTTCATTTATGTGCCTGAAGATAATTCCCATCCACCCGTAATCTCTGTCACGCTTCTCTGCGCGCGGCCTTTGCAGCCCGGTTGCTATCCCGCTTTATCTTCACGCCTCAATTGTATTGACTCACACGCGATCTTCTCATATATGTTTATCTTGCTGAAACCGGATACCGGCAAATCATGGAGAGGCATCCTGCACACTGCTTTATCAACCGCTGACACCGGAAGCGCGCTGTGTGACGGAGCTCATAACTGAAAGGAGAAGCAGATGGGGAAAATTATCGTTATGTATCACAGTCAGCAAT
>JAPLIX010000559.1:0-1452 GCA_026388865.1 Pseudomonadota bacterium
ATCATGCGTTTCACCAGCTCAAGTACGGTCACCGGCTTCCCGGTGCCGAGATTGAATGCCTGGCCCCGGCAGCGTCCAGCGCTGACCGCTTCAGCAAGAGCGAGGTATCCGTCAACCCCGTCTTTGACAAACAGGTAATCGCGCTTCGGCGTGCCGTCACTGCGGATGACTGGGCGGCGCCCTTCAATGAGCGCGCGAAACGTATCCGGGATGATACGGGAAAAGTTGAGATCTCCCGGGCCGTAGAGGTTGGCACAGCGGGTCACTGCTGTTGGCAGCCCGAAGGCGGCAGCAAAGGAGCGGGTGATGATGTCCGCACATGCTTTGGAGGCGTCATAGGGGTGCTGCCCCAGAAGCGGCATGGACTCCAGATACGGCAACTGCTCCTGATCACCATAGGCCTTGTCACTTGAGGCGACCACGATTGCCTCAAGCGGACAGTGATCAGCCAGCAGCTCCCGGCATGCTTCAAGCAGCATGTAGGTTCCGCGCATATTTGCTTCTAAGGTGCTCAGGGGAGAGCGGTTGGCAAGTCCTACGATTGCCTGGGCCGCGAGATGAAAAACATTCTGGACCTGCTGCTCATTTATGACGCGCCGGCAGAAGTCAATATCCGTGATATCACCGGCGGCGAGTCTTATTTTTTTGTCAAGACCAGAGAGCTGTAAATAACTCTCCGCCGGATGGTCCCGGACAATTCCGGTCACTATCGCTCCCCGGGACAGCAGTTCTTCAATCATATGTGAAGCCAGAAACCCGTAGGCTCCGGTAACAAGGACACGCCGACCCTGCCAATGTTTCATTAATCATTCCTCCAGACTGCCCAGGGGGCATTGTTTCGCTCCCACATCTCATTGAGCCGCAGGTTATCCTTATAGGTATCCATACAGGTCCAGAAGCCTTCATGACGGTAGGCCATCAGCTCACCTGCTGCAGCCAGCCGGCGAAAGCATCCGGTCTCCAGGGGATCGTCTTTTTCCAGCCAGTCAAAAATTTTACGGCGGAACACAAAGAAGCCGCCGTTTATCCAGTCAGGCAGCATCGGATTCTCACGCATTTCCGTTACCTGCCCGCTACCGGTTATATCCACATGGCCGAACTGAGACCGGGACCGTACCGCGGACAGGGTTGCTATTTTACCGTGGGAATAGTGAAATTCAACCAGCTTCTGAAGGTCTATATCGGCAACGCCATCGCCATAGGTTACCATGAAATTTTCGTCATCCGCGACATAGGCGCGCATGTGCCTGATCCGCTCACCTTTCTCTGCGGTGAGGCCGGTATGACACAAAATGATCTGCCAAGTGGATTGATGATATCCAGGGGTCAGGAACTGGCGCGTTATCGTATCATCGAGCGTGAGCGATACATCCCGGCCCTCAAAAGGCAAACGGTGGACAAAATAGTCGACAATCTGCTGCGCCTTATACCCCAGCAGCATCACGAATTCCC
>JAPLIX010000559.1:1460-3637 GCA_026388865.1 Pseudomonadota bacterium
ACCGCATACATCTGCATGATATGCCAGACGAGCGGCATGCCGCCGATTTCATACAGAGCTTTCGGCGGCGCTTCTCCGCCGCTCATCAGGCGCGTGCCACGCCCACCCGCTAAAATGCCGACTTTCATTTAGTATCCAGAGATTGCAGAACTTTTTTACCCATATGCTTCGGACTGAAGAACAATGAACTTGATTACTTTGCCTTAATTTATGGGGTGCGTGTACTTAAAAAAGAGTATAGGGAAAAGCCCCCTTGGTGTCAAGCCTAAAAGTCCTGTCACGGCTGCCGCGAGCCGCAACAGTCACCAGAAAGAATGTGCTTGGCAATCAGGTTTTCTCTACGACACTTTATAGAGGTTAAAAATTTTGTTCTCATAGATTTTATTGAGATGCAGGGTATGCGGCTTTCTGGTGATAATGAATTTTGCCCGGTATTTTTTGGCTGCCCTGATCGCCTGCGCAGTTGAGAGCTTATCATAGCCCTCCGCACCATCCGGATAATGAAGCCTTGTCCAGCCGATAGCATTCATTCGCGCCAGCCACTCAGCGGCAAAGACACTGCCAAGGTAAAGCGCATGGCTTCCTTCAGCCCAGTCTCCCAGGGAGGCGCGGTGCGAATAGATGCCGAAGTCATTCAAGGATGGCGGGACAATGAACAGATCGTCCTTGTTGGAAACGTTTTGCGCAACCCGCTGGATGTCGGCCCAGGGGTCAACCTTCCCCCTGATGCGGCCGTGATAATAAATTGCAGGACCGCCGCTACTGTAAAGCACTGCCCCATCAAACAGGATGATAAAAGTAAACACTACTGCCCATGGCTGACGCACAATTCCAGTAACACGGGGGGATGCCTCGCTCATTTTTACTACCCAGAGGAATATAATGGTAAGAATGAAGAACCCCGGCAGATAGAGGGTGTTACGGGAAAACTCTGTCTGGCAAGAAATGAAGACAAGCAGGATTGCAAGAGCGGTGAACAACAGCAATCCGAATTTATTGCGCATAAATGGATAGCGTTCTTCCAGGGCGTCTTCGTATTGAGCATAGAGGAGAAAAACGAGCAGCAGCGGAAGGTACATGATTGAGAAGGTTTTCAGGTATCCGGTCAATAGCACTGTGGTAACTATCACCAGAAAGCGCCGGCTGACAGTATGATTAAAAATTGCCACAAGCGCGCAGGCAATGCAGGGCAGAGCCAAAAAGAGAAAAATAAGGGTGCTGCGCCACAGGCTTAATTTGATTATAAAGGGTATGGGATAAAAATCGGCAAATACCGTTCCGGCAAGGCACATGAGCGCAAATGTTAACGTAAAAATTTTTATTCCGGTTTTCTGGCGGCCAACCGGTAAGCACCGGAGGCTCAAAAGAAATAACAGGAAGAAAAGGCTGGCTTGAACCAGCCAGGAAAGCAGCCAGGCAGAAGGAAAGCAGGTGTACCATGCGGTCCAGATAACTACTTTCATCCAGGCGGCGTCCGGCAGCTGGCTCGTGTCTATATTATTCAGCGCCTTCACCAGTATGGGCATGGCAGGAATAATAAAGGCAAGAAAGCAGAACAGGAGGGTGCGCGGCTTGAATGCTTTCCAGTTGAAAAGCCAGTACATCCCGTAGGCGGCAAGAAGAAATACGGTGCACATGGGGTGGAAGCTCCAGGAAATGCCTGCCAGCAGGAATGCGATGGTGTATCTCTGCTGAAAAAAGAAGACCATTGACCAGATAATGAGCGGATACGCGTAGGGCAGGCCGTGGTGAAAAAAGTTTACATAGGAGGCAGGTTTACCAAGTATCCAGTTATTCGTCTCCGCGGTATAGAGAAGCATTGCCACCAATCCGGCAAAAGCACTTCCGCCCAGTACCCGGGTGATCCGGAACAGGCCGGCGAGGATAAAGCCAAGGCTTATTATTTCAACAATGATGGAAAAATCTTCAAGGTCAAAATAACGAACGATGAAAGGGAAAAGATCATAGAAGAAGGTGAGCCGCACATTGGAATGATTGACCGCCTGGACATAGAGGGAATTTTTGAACAGGGAAGGGTCTGTTTTCGCAAGAATGGGCGTGACGTAATTGCCAACGGTAAGATACTGATAGACATGCTGATGGCCATTCATTAAAAACGCATGGACGGTCATCAGGAGAATAGCGATTAAAACAAAGAGTGGTCGAGAAACAGGCAT
>JAPLIX010000492.1 GCA_026388865.1 Pseudomonadota bacterium
ACAGCACCTGCTGTAAATACCACAACCACAGCCCCGGCAGAAACCACCACTGTTCCCGGCGCAACAACCAGCATCCCTTCAAATAACTCCACTACTACCACGGCCGAAACAGTGACCACCACCATGCTGCCTGATAACGCCGCCACGTACACCTTATCACTGAGCAAGGGCTGGAACCTGATTTCCCTGCCCGTGCAGCCGCTGGACACTTCCATCGAGCAGGTAACAGCCTCGATTCAGGGTCAGTTTAAATCGATCTGGACCCTTGAAGGCCAAAAGCTCGTGAGCTATCTGCAGGGCAAGGCTAATTCAAGTAAGCTGAAGACTATGGAGGCAGGTCATGGGTACCTTATTAACATGACGCAGGACAGTGCCACGCTTTTAGTCACCGGGATGCCGCCCTCGCCGGACATTAAGCTTTTTGCGGGCTGGAACTGGGCGGGTTATAATTCACCCTTTGCCCTGTCTCCGGATTACGCTCTCAATTCGCTGGGAACATCAGTAGTCCAGGTTATTGCGCTTGTCGGCGGAAAACTGCAAACCTACACGCCGGGCAAAAGCGCTGCCTCGGCAAGGGACCTTGAGCAGCTTTTGCCCCATGAAATACTTGCGGAGCTGAAAATTGATGCCGCGGCAGCAGGCACGGGCGACCTCGCCACAATGAAGCCCGGCGCCGGCTATTTGATCAACGTCAGAAAAGATGCTTCCTGGTCGTTTGACAGGGGAACAACGGTTTCTCCCGACAGCGGGGGCAGCGTAAGCGCTGATGGCGCGTCAGTATCTTTACCCCCGGGGTGCGCCAGTGGACCGGTTTCTATTTCGCTTAAAAAACTATCCGATGCTTCCGGAGAACTGGATCATGGGTATATCAAAGCTGTTTCAGGCGAATATCAGCTCATGGTTTCAGGGGCTGCAGATCTGCAGCGCAATATAACGTTCTCTGTTCCGGTTTCTGCCGGCCTGCTGACCGAGCCCCCCGAGGGCTTTCAGATTCAGTCCTTTCTGAACTTTGAAACATACAATGATAACACCGGCACCTGGGCGCGGCGCGGCTCCCAGCTTGTCTATGATGAGGCCTCCGGCCTGGTTTCAGTCTCACTTGCGGCCGGCGATCTGGTTTTCTCCAGCACCTCACTGTCAACCATGGACATTAACCCGGTTGAATCAGAGTTTTCGACCAGACAATGGCGGGTCATTTGCCTGAGCGCTGATAACGGAAACATTGTGCAGAAGAAGGGGTCCCCGTTTTATTTTTTGTATTGGCCTGCTGCAGCTAAGTTACCGGACAGCGTCATGGTGGTGCCCTCGAACACGCCGGGGGTCACTGACCCTGAGATCGATGATTACATAGAGTATCTGGACTACCTGCTGCAGGCGGCATACAAAGAGCTGCTTTTAAATTCCAAAAACACTGCCGGGCAGAAAGTATTTGACCCGCTTGCCGTGCCGCAAATGGTTACGGTTAGAGATTTAGGAGGCGGGGCAGAGGGGAAAACACCCATCGGCGGTCCGATGATACTTCATAGCAGTCAGGGCATAAACTATCTGCCGAATATTGTGGCACATGAGCTGGTGCATGTATTTCAAAACCAGTATTACTCGAAATATTTTGTAGGCTATCTGGCGACATGGTTTATCGAGGGTACCGCCGATTTTTATTCGGAATTGGTTTTTAATCCCTATAACAAAAGTGTTGATGACCACTATCTGAGCGTGCCCATTGACGCCGGTGATGATAACAGTTATTACAACGTAAAATATTTTTTAAAATGGCTCTCTGAAACATATGGCGACAATATTGTCGGTGATACACTGTCCCAAAGGCGTTCGGAAGAGGGGTCCTTATATGACGAAAATAACCTGAGCGTGGCCATCAATGAATTAAGTACCGCCGAGGATATCAATACTGCTTTTGAAAAATATTGCTGGTATGTCATGCAAAACCCGGACAAAATGGTGAACTCAGAAATCAAAACTAAAATGGAAGGCTATATATCAAAGTCCTCAAGTGGTAATCCTTCATACGACCATTTATCCAACCCCAGCACTACATTTGACGACAAGAAAACCTTTTTTACCCTTTCAGAATATATGAACCCGCTTTCGGCTGTCTATTTTGTCATGCGCTCGAAAAGCACTGAAGACGCAAGGCTGGTAATCGCCCCGGCGGATGTATCGGGAAAGGGGATAATAGGGACCATGAGTTATGTGGGCGTGGGAAAAACCTCTGCGGACTATCAGGGCAAACACACGGTAGAGCAGGACAACGGACTATCTGCAGATGTCCCCCGCCTTAACATGCTGACGGTTAAGAACTTTAAGAAGGGCTCTGCTGTGGAGCATATGCTCTATCACCCGGATAGACTTGCCCAGGCCTTAATCCTGATAATGGATTATTATATTCTGCAAGTGCCCAAAGTTACCTGGGTGCAGCCGGCATCGGCCGGCACCGGAACCAGAATTACCTGGCAGGCAGTGGGTAACATTGGAAGAAGGGGCGGTATACCGGCTGACTATATAAAGGGGTATGATATTTTTGATGCCGCCGGAAACAAGCTGAACGCGGGGAAAATACCCGTTACCGTGGGAGCGGCGTCGCAGTATTATGAAATCAGCTCACTGAATCCCGCCGGCAAGACGGTAAAGGATTTCACGGTTGTAATCGAGGACAAATACGGAAACAAGTGGCCGGAAATAACCCCGAGCAATAATAGTTCAGACAAATTTAAAAAACTATATGTACGAGTAGGCGCTGAATTTTCCAGCACCGGGCCAAATGCAGACTGCAAAGCCCAGACGCTTGTTCCCAATCCGATGACGTTCGAATCGCTTATATGGCTGGGCAATAATAATTTTACCGGGACAATGCTTTATGAGGGCACTACAGGAAAATGGCCAGTGGGTACCGTTACCGGGCAGATATCCAATGATAAGCCGCCCAAATTGAACCTGGATATTTCCCTTAGCTTCCCGGAAACGAAAATTAAACTTATAGATTTACCGAATATCGGGGTTGAAAATGAATACAACTGCAGCGACGATGCTGCAAAGCACTCGCTGGTATCTTTTTACGAGCTTTTATTCGGCTGCGAGTTTACTCAGGATACGGTTAAAACCGTGAACCTGATCCAGGCCACTTTTCAAGACCCCTATTAAATTCGTTTTGGGGGATTCCGAATGAGGCTTTTGAGCCTTTATTAAAAGGCCCTCCTTTAATAATTAGAGTAATTAGGAATAATTAGGAATAATTAGGGACAGGCACCTATTTTAAATAGGTGACTGATTGAAGGCATACGAAGAGCTGATAAGGAAGATAAAGGAATCTCCTTTCCCGTG
>JAPLIX010000018.1 GCA_026388865.1 Pseudomonadota bacterium
CGGGACCGTGACCACGCTGGTTGATGAAGACGCCCAGGCAATCCGTGATGAGTGCCCCACGGTGCAGCTCGTGAGCCCGATAGTGAGCACCGCGGCCCAGGTAGTGTTTCAGAACCAGAACTGGGGCTCCTCGATCATGGGCACGGACCCGGAATTCCAGCGCATTAAAAACTGGCCGCTGGCGCGAGGGGAGTTTTTCACCATGCAGGATGTCAAAGCAGCTACCAAGGTGTGCGTGCTGGGCAAGACAGTGGCTGAAAAGCTGTTCGGCACACAGAACCCGGTAGGCCAGATTATAAGGGTGAAGCGCATTCCGTTCCGGGTAATCGGCTTGCTCACAGAAAAAGGTCAAACCACTTTTGGCCAGGACCAGGATGACACGGTCGTTGTTCCCTACACCACAGCGCAGAAGCGGCTGATGGGCATTACCTACCTGTCGATGATTATGGCCTCAGCAGTCTCCAACGAGCGCATCCCCGATGCACAGAGTCAGATTACCACGCTGCTGCGGCAGCGGCATCATATTCCCAAAGGCGATGATGACGACTTCACGGTACGAAATCTTGCCGATCTTACCGCCACGTTTACCATTATTACCGGGATACTGACGCTGCTGCTTGGCAGCATTGCATCAATTTCGCTGGTGGTCGGCGGCATCGGCATCATGAATATCATGCTGGTGTCAGTTACCGAGCGCACCAGAGAAATTGGCATCCGCATGTCAGTGGGTGCAACGCCGGGAGACATCCTCTTGCAGTTTTTGCTTGAAGCAATTTTGCTGAGCCTTATCGGCGGCGGCGTGGGAATTATGCTGGGGATCGGGCTGACTGCAGTTATTGCCTATTTTGCTGACTGGCCGACGCCGATTTCATTTGTTGCAATTCTGGTGTCATCGCTCTTCTCAGCAGGGGTGGGAATATTTTTCGGCCTCTACCCGGCACGCAAGGCTTCGCGCATGAACCCCATAGAAGCGCTGCGATATGAGTAATAACAGGGGCCAAGGAATCGAGGGGCCAAGGGTTCGAGTGATAAAAATTAGAAAATGTTATTTCACTTGAACCCTGGAATCCTGGGACCCTAGGACCCTATTTCATTATGGGAGGTAAAGATATGCTGAAAGTACTGTTTGCTTCACCTGAGGTGGTGCCGTTTGCAAAGACCGGCGGTCTTGCTGATGTTGCTGGCTCGCTGCCCATAGCCTTGAAAGCACTGGGGTGTGATGTGCGGGTCATCATGCCATTTTATAAAATGGTTGAGCTGATAGCAAAAGAGAAAAAGCTTTTAGCGGAAAATATTGAAGTGCCGGTAGGCGACAAGACCTTTGCGGGAGATGTCTGGGAAGCTTCGCTTGGCGGGTCAATTCCCGTGTACCTGATTAAGTGCGATGAGTTTTTTGACCGCAGCAGCCTCTACGGCACGGCCAAAGGTGATTACCGGGATAATGCCGAGCGCTTTATTTTCTTTTCCCGCTGCGCGCTTGAATTCTGCATCCATGCTGACTTTGCCCCTGATGTCATTCACTGCCATGACTGGCAGACAGGACTCATACCGGCATACCTGAAAACCCTCTATTGCATGGAGGGCCAGTTTCTGCGTACCGGCACGGTTTTTACCATTCATAACATAGCCTATCAGGGGCTGTTTAAACCGGAGGTCTTCAGGCTCACCGGCCTGCCAGAGAGACTTTTCAGCATTGACGGACTTGAGTACTGGGGACAGATGAGTATCATGAAGTCAGCGCTCATGTTCTCTGACATCATAAACACCGTTAGCAAAAAATACAGCCGGGAAATTCAGACTCAGGAATACGGTTACGGCATGGAAGGCATACTCACAAAGCGCACCAGCGACCTCTACGGCATTTTAAACGGCGTTGATTACACAGAGTGGAACCCGGAGGCAGACAACTATACAGCAGCTCATTACAGCGCACAGGATTTTTCGGGAAAACAGGCCTGCAAGAAAGACCTCCTGAAAGAATACGGGCTTCCGGACAGGCTGAGCACAAAGCCGCTTTTGGGCGTAATATCGCGGCTTGCAGACCAGAAGGGTTTTGATCTTCTATCTGACATCATGGATGAGCTAATGGCGATGGACCTTGGCTTTGTGCTGCTGGGCAACGGCGAGCAGAAATATCATGACTTGTTTGAACGCATCGCCCGGCAGTATCCAAAAAAGGCCGGCATCAAGATTGCCTATAATAACAGCCTGGCACACAAAATAGAGGCAGGGTGTGATATGTTTCTCATGCCGTCGCGTTATGAGCCGTGCGGCCTGAATCAGATCTACAGCCTGAAATATGCAACGGTTCCCATTGTCAGGGCAACCGGAGGGCTCGATGATACCATCAGTGATTATAGTGAAGCTGCCGGCACGGGTAACGGATTTAAATTCAGTGACTACAACTCGCGTGAGTTCCTGCGCACCATCAAGCGGGCATTGAAGGTTTTTGAAAATAAAGCCGCCTGGCACAAGCTTATGCAGAGCTGCATGTCATATGACTTCTCGTGGAAGCAGTCGGCAGAGCAGTATGTGGAGCTGTATAAGAAAGCGATAGCGAAAAAAGGGTTCTAGGATTTAAGGGTAAATGATAGGGTTCGAGGATTCAAGGGTTTCCCGAAGGCTTTCGGGATTCAAGTGTAAGGATGTTTTAATATTTTCTCACTCGCCCCCTTGAACCCTTCTTACATAGTTTCAGATAAAAACCGCTGATTCATTTACAGTTATCTTCAGGCACTATTACTATGGACAAGTATCTCTGCATTCACGGCCACTTCTACCAGCCGCCGCGGGAAAATCCCTGGATTGAAGAAATTGAGAGGCAGGAGAGCGCCGCTTTCTACCATGACTGGAATGAGCGCATTCTCAGGGAGTGCTATGAGCCGAACTGTTTTGCCCGCATCGTGGATGGCAGCAGCAGGATCATTGATATTGTCAACAACTATGAGCTGATAAGCTTCAACTTCGGGCCCACGCTTTTAAGCTGGCTGGAGAGAAAAGCCCCCGTTGTCTATCTGCAGATTCTTGAAGCTGACAAGAAAAGCATCAAGCACCTGAAACACGGCAATGCCATAGCCCAAGCCTATAATCATATGATACTGCCCCTGGCAAATGACCGTGACCGGGAGACACAGATTATCTGGGGCATGGAAGATTTCAGGTACCGGTTCAACCGCGAGCCGGAAGGGATATGGCTGCCGGAGACCGCGGTCAACGGGGCAACCATTGCCGCCCTTATCGCACAGAAGATTAAATACATCATCCTCGCTCCCGGCCAGGCGCAGCGGGTACGGCCTCTTGCCGGAGGAAAATGGAAAGAGGTCGACGGCGCCATAGATACGACGCGCCCCTATCGCTGTTTTCTTAGAAAATCCGATGGCTCAAAGGTTGACAATCAGCATGTTGACGTTTTCTTCTATGACGGGGCACTGTCAGCAGAGATAAGTTTTGGCAATATTCTTAATGACGGGACCCGTTTCGCCGACCGTCTGAACCTGGCCTGCAGTCCGGATAGGAACGGGGCGCAGCTTATTAACGTGGCAACCGACGGCGAAACCTACGGCCACCATAAAAAGTTCGGGGAGATGGCGCTGGCTTATGCGTTGCGCACAGCGGTAACAGAGTACGGATTGCAGCTCACAAATTACGGGGCCTTTCTTGAGCAGTTCCCTCCGGAATACGAAGTTGAGCTGAACACCGGCCCCGGTGATCGCGGCACGGCCTGGAGCTGTGCGCACGGTGTCGGGCGCTGGCAGGAGGACTGCGGCTGCAGGATCGACTGGCAGGGCACCTGGAACCAGCAATGGAGAAAAACGCTGCGTGAGGCTATGAACGTTTTGCGCGACCGGCTGGCAGAAATATTTGAACGGGAAGGTGATCATTATTTCAGCAGCCCCTGGGCAGCGCGGAATGAATACATAAGCAGGATCGTGGATCGGAGCTTTGAAAGCAGGGAGCGCTTCTTCATGCTCAATGCTGCTCGAGACCTCAAGGCTGAAGAGCAGGTCAGGGCTTTGAAACTGCTGGAGATGCAGCGCAATGCCCAGCTCATGTTTACCAGCTGCGGCTGGTTCTTTGATGATATATCGGGGATTGAAGCCACACAGATTCTTAAATATGCTGACCGGGCGCTGCAGCTTGCGGAAACATTTACCGGGCATGATATCGCGACACCGTTCCTGGAAAAGCTGTCGCAGGCACAAAGCAATGTCCCGGGTTTTGGCACCGGCAGGGATATGTATGTGCGGGATATCAAACCAGGCCGGATCAGTATGGAAAAATTGCTGAACCAGTTTGCTCTGCTGTCAGCTTTTGATGCGGCCTCTGAGCGGAGACAGCACATTTATAATTATTCAGTAAAAGTGATGGAATATGAAAAACAGGAGCGTGCGCAATCATTCCTCATAACGGGGCGTGTCAGAATGACTTCCGAGGTTACCATAGAGACACAGGAATTCTTTTATGCGCTGGCATATCTGGGGAGCTACTATTTCAGATGTGTCATC
>JAPLIX010000107.1 GCA_026388865.1 Pseudomonadota bacterium
ATGTTTGAGAATTTCCTCGTGCGCCTCACCCAGCACCCATGCTGCTGCCGCACTCAGATGATAGGGCCGGATGAATTCCTCAGCTTCTGCGGTGATTTCCCGGCATCTCTCCTCGCTGTGACCGGCCACGAGTACCGTAAGCGCGCCATGTATAGCGTGGACAAATTCGCATGCAAGCTTCAGCGCTTTATTCGCCTCGCTGCTGCCGTCATAAGCACTGAGAACGTTATGCAACGGGCGGAATTTCTGTGGGGTAACCATAACAGGCCGCGGCGACTTGCGAACGACCGATTCTGTGGTTGATCCCAGCAGGCCCGATGACCATTGTGCATGCTCGCCGCGCTGTGCCATGATGACCAGGTCAACCTTTTTTGCTTCTTCGGCTATAATATTGGAGATGATACCAGTAAGCCGTCTGGTTTTGACCTGGGCACCCTTCTCCGAGCACACTTTTTTAAACTCTGCAAGGATTACCTCTGCGCGCTCTTCAAGAATGCGCTGATAATTGGGAAGGTAGTTTTGATAGGGAATAAACCCGAGGGACCCTGAGATATCACTAAAGAATGGTCCCTCCAGCGCCCTGATGTCAATTACATTGAGCCCGATAAGTTCAGCCTCGAACTGCCCGGCCAGATAGAGGCCGTAGTCCCGTGCTGTATTACTGTTAACAGAACCATCGGTCGGTATGAGAATGCTTTTTATCATGGTATCTCCCCTCCTCCTGTGGTTATAGCAACTACCGTTTGACTGCTGTTACCCCTATTGTACAGAAATACTTTGCCATGTAAATACTAAAATGTTATTTTTGTAGCATAGCATAATCTTATGGGAAGCGGGCTCCAAGTAATTTTACCATATTGAGAAGGCAGGTTGATGATGACATACAACAAAATAACACCGGCAGTATTACAGGATATAAAAAATATCGTTCAGGGTGAAGTTTTTACCCAGACTGAGGATCTCATCTGTTTTTCCTACGATGCGTTGAATCAGAAATTCCTTCCCGAGGCAGTCGCTTTTGCCAGGACTGCCGGTCAGGTTTCCGAACTGCTCAGGCTGGCAAACCGTCATCTCTTTCCAATTATTCCGCGCGGGTCCGGGTCCGGGTTCACCGGCGGCTCGGTGCCGGTCAAAGGAGGTCTGGTGCTCTCCCTCACGCGGATGAACAACATTATAGCCATTGATACGGATAACCTGGTTGCAGAGGTAGAGCCCGGTGTTATCACCGCTGAACTGCAAAACGCCGTTGAAAAACTCGGTCTGTTTTACCCGCCGGATCCGGCAAGCCTCAAGTTCTCTACCCTTGGAGGCAATGTCGCTGAATGCGCAGGAGGCCCGCGCTGCGTAAAATACGGTGTTACCAAAGACTATGTTCTGGGGCTCGAAGTGGTCCTGCCAGGTGGTGACATCGTTAAGACCGGCGCTAAAACCATGAAGAGTGTTGCCGGCTACGACCTTACCAGTTTCCTGGTAGGATCTGAGGGGACGCTGGGCGTCATAACCAGAATCTATCTGAAACTGCTTCCACTGCCTGAGGCACGAAGAACCATGCAGGCAATTTTTCCCTCTATGGATGCGGCGGCAAAAACGGTTTCTGCGATTATCAAGGCAAAAATCATCCCTTCAACCCTTGAATTTGTTGACCAGGCGGCAATCCGCTGTGTTGAAGAGTATTTGCATGCAGGGCTTCCCGTACATGCAGAAGCACTGCTTATCATCGAGGTTGATGGCGACAGCAAGAGGTGGATGAGCTGTGGAAGGTCAGGCGTTCCATTTCGGCATCGCTTCTCAAGCTGAATCCCCATAAAATTAACGAGGACATTACGGTGCCCCGCAGCCGGGTACCGGACATAATCAGAACCATCAGGGAGATCGCCAGGAAATATAACCTGATAAATGTTAATTTCGGTCATACCGGTGATGGTAACATCCACACCAATTTCATGATCAACCGCGCTGATCATGACGAGCTGGAACGTGCCGAGCAGGCAGTGTCTGAGATATTCCGCGCCACCGTTGCCTATGGCGGAACCATATCAGGAGAGCATGGCATAGGCATTGCCAAGGCCCCGTATCTCCACCTTGAAGTTGGAGCCGCGGGCATTGAGGTTATTAAAAGAATCAAGAAGGCCTTTGACCCTAACAACATTTTGAATCCCAATAAGATTGTCCTGGAATGAATACATGAATGAACTGCAGGAACTGAAGGATGAGGCAGCGCGCTGCGCTAAATGCGGCACGTGCCTTTTAAACTGCCCGCTGTATCCGGAAACTTATTTAGAACAGAACTCTTCGAGAGGAAAGCTTGCCCTTATTGAGTCACTTGCTGATGGCGACATCAGCGTATCCAAACGACTCTCCCAGATTCTTTCCCAGTGTCTTATCTGCAATACCTGCGGCGAAGGATGCCCGAATCAGGTTAAGACTGAAAAGATTTTTCTTACAGCGCGAAAAGAGCTCTACGCGCAACAAGGGTTGCCGCTGCCAAAAAAACTTATCTTTCGCTATATTTTAAGCAGTGTGCGTTTCCTTCCCGCTTTGCTGAAGGCAGGCTCGCTGGTGCAGGGTTTTTTATTTAAGAAAATACCAAAATATAGCGGCCTCAGGCTCAGATTCCCCTTTCCCCTTTTAGATAAAAAAAGGTTCATCCCTGCCCTGCCGAAAAAAAATTTCATGGACCTGTATCCTCCAGTTGTACCTGCAGCACCGGAAACTATGCGTGCGGCTTATTTTGTCGGCTGTGCGACAAAATATATTTTTCCCCGCGTAGGCACTGCAGCAGTTCATATCTTAAACAAATACGGCGTTACCCTAACCGTTCCCCGGCAGCAGGTCTGCTGCGGCCTCATGGCCTTTGGATCGGGGGACTGGGAATCTGCGCGGAAGATGGCGTTGCAGAATATGGAAGCATTCTCCGGAGAAAATGTTGACCACATTGTCACTACCTGCGCCTCCTGCGGTGCTGCTTTGAAGAAATACTATCCCATGCTGTTTGAAAATGCGGGTAAGGATATTCAGGATAAGGTTGCAGCTTTCAGCAGTAAAATTATAGATATTTCTGATTTCCTTATAAACAGGCTCAAGGTATTGGAGCAGTCCGGTTCAGAAACTATTGTCCCTGATGATAAAAAAATACTGGTTACCTATCATGACCCCTGCCATCTGCACAGGAGTCAGGGGATTTCAAAACCGCCCCGTGATCTTTTACGGTCCCTGCCTGCGTTTGAGTTTGTAGAGATGGAGAATGCCGGCACCTGCTGCGGCATGGGAGGAAGTTTCAATATTGCTCATTATGACCTGTCCCTGAAAATACTTGATAAAAAATTAACGTCATTGGAAAATTCACAGGCAAAAATACTGGTGACCGGCTGCATGGGGTGTATGCTGCAGTTTATGGACGGGGTTTATCAAAAAGGAAAAGATACGCAAGTGATGCATCTTGTCGAGATGTTAGATCAACAAAACTTTCCCCAAAATTAAGGCATAGAAAACCAACAAGCGGCATGACCGCAGTGAAAGGATAGGATGATAGGATAGAGAAGTCGAGCACGAGCGCAGAGGGGTTTTTAACGCCACAACAAAACCGCTTGATCTTCGTGGAACGGCAGGTGCCTTGCGAATTCTCTCCTGCCAGACCCCATTGCATTCCCCTGCGTCGAAGCCTCTGGAAGCTGCCTGCCCCGTGCATGATACGCACGCCACTGGGGTCGTGACGCAAGCCACTAAGAATATTGTTGTGGCGTTAAAAACCCCCTGCGCTCGTGCTCCACTGCTCTTTCACTCCGGTCATGCCGTTTGCCGGTTTTCTATAACTTAATTTTGGGGAAAGTCCTGTTGATCTAACAACTCGACAAGATGCATCA
>JAPLIX010000480.1 GCA_026388865.1 Pseudomonadota bacterium
AACCCGGACAAGCCGGAACCAAAGTTAACCGCAAAGACTAAAAAAATAAACAAAAAAGATTGAATTTGGAACTCGATTCGACTGAGCTCATCGCTGGCAGGAACTCACAAAGGCACCCCTCGACTGCGCCCTTCGGCCGTGAGCTCAGGGCCGAACGGCTCGGGGCAGGCACAAAATTTTCCTGATTTCTTGAGTTCCAGATTTTTAATTTTTCTTTCCATTTTTGCAAGAATAATTAGTCTTAAGAGACTAAAGAGTATTCCGGAGATATCAGGGTAGATAACGCAGTGCGCTGCGCGGTTGCTGGGCGGGTAACACAAAATTCCGGGATCACTGGTAATGCGGCTTGCCTAATGAATCAAGTCCTGCTTCCTGGAGAGCCTGCGACTGGAAATGGGTGGTGAGGTGGTCGATAATCTCCTGGACGTCGCCTTCCATGATTGCTTCAATGCGATACAGGGTGAGCCCGATGCGGTGATCAGAGACTCTGCCCTGGGGAAAGTTATAGGTGCGTATGCGCTCGCTCCGGTCCCCGCTGCCAACCTGGCTTTTCCGTTCCTTGGAGATCTGGTCCTGCTGCTCTTTGATCGCCGCGTCCAGAAGGCGTGACTTGAGCACTTTAATGGCCTTTGCTTTGTTTTTATGCTGGGATTTTTCATCCTGGCAGATGACCACCAGCCCGGTCGGAAGATGGGTAACCCGTACTGCAGAGTCCGTGGTATTAACGCTCTGACCGCCGGGGCCGGACGAGCGATATACATCTATTTTCAGATCATCAGGATTGATAACGATATCAACGTCTTCTGCTTCCGGAAGCACTGCCACCGTTACCGCAGAGGTGTGAATGCGGCCCTGGGTTTCTGTTTCAGGAACCCGCTGCACCCGGTGAACACCGCTTTCATACTTGAGCTGGCTGTACACCCCGTCACCTTCTATGGATGCAATCACTTCCTTAGCGCCTTTCAGGCCGGTAATATTCTGGCTTAATATCTCTACCCGCCACCGGCGCCGCTCCGCAAACTTCGCATACATGCGGAACAAATCCATGGCAAAAAGTGCTGCCTCTTCTCCGCCCGTACCGGCGCGTATTTCAAGAATGACATTTTTTTCATCACGGGGATCTTTCGGCAGCAGCATCATCCGCAGGTGCTGTTCCAGCTCTTCAAGCTCTTTTTTAAGGACGGTGATATCCTCTTTAGCAAGCTCTTTTAAGGCTTCGTCATCCCCGTGGAGCAGAACTTTATTACCTTCCATTTCATCAGTTATTTTTTTGTAGCGCTGGTAGCTCTCTACCACCGAGGCAATCCGCGCCCGCTCGCGGGTCAGCTTCTGATAGCGCTCCATGTCCTGAAAAATGGCCGGATCGCTGAGTGACTGCTCAAGCTCACGGTATTTTTGCTCGACTTCTTCCAGCTTATTAAATATTGAGCTCATAGTAATGACAAAGAAAGAGCCCGTGGCTGGACAGTCCGCCAGTCACGGGCGATGCACTTGTAACGTCTCGGGGAATGCGCTCTCGTTACGCTTTGGGTTCAGACTTTTTAATGCCCATATTGGCATACTTCTTATTGAACTTCTCAACCCGGCCTGCTGAATCCACCAGCCTTTGCTTGCCGGTAAAGAAGCCGTGGCAGCTGGAACATACCTCAACCTTGATCTCTTTTCTTGTCGAGCGGGTTTCAAAGGTATTGCCGCAGACACATTTTACGACTGACTTCTCATAGTTGGGATGAATCTCTTTCTTCACGGGGCCTGCTCCTTTCCCATATATTACTTATTCATAGAATTAAGGAATTCAACATTATTATCTGTTTCGCGCATTTTTTCAAGTAAAAATTCCATCGCATCAATGGTGTTGAGCGGCTGGAGGACTTTGCGCAGCAGCCATATTCTGTTCAAGCTTTCCGGCGGCAGCAGCAGCTCCTCTTTACGAGTACCGGAGCGGTTAATGTCAATTGCCGGGAAGACGCGCCGGTCGGCAAGCTTGCGCTCCAGGTAGATTTCCATGTTGCCGGTGCCTTTGAATTCTTCAAAAATAACTTCATCCATTCTGCTGCCGGTATCAATGAGAGCGGTTGAGACAATGGTGAGGCTGCCGCCTTCCTCGATATTGCGGGCAGCACCGAAAAAACGTTTCGGCTTGTGCAGCGCGTTGGAGTCAACACCGCCGGAGAGCACCTTGCCGCTCGGCGGTACTACCGTGTTGTAGGCCCGTGCCAGGCGCGTTATGCTGTCCAGCAGGATGACGACATCCTTGTTGTGCTCCACCAGGCGCTTTGCTTTCTCGATGACCATTTCAGCCACCTGCACATGGCGCTGGGCCGGTTCATCAAAGGTTGAGCTGATGACCTCTCCCTTGACCGAGCGCTGCATGTCCGTCACCTCTTCCGGCCGCTCATCAATCAGCAGCACGATCAGCATGACTTCCGGGTGGTTCATGGTAATGGAGTTGGCTATGGTCTGCAGGAGCATGGTTTTTCCGGTGCGCGGCGGAGAAACAATGAGCCCGCGCTGGCCTTTGCCGATCGGGGAAAGCAGGTCCATGACCCGGGCGGACATATTATCCTTGTCATGCTCGAGCCGGAGCCGTTCCATGGGATACAGCGGGGTCAGGTTGTCAAACAGAATCTTATCGCGGGCCGATTCCGGGTTTTCATAATTAACCGACTCTACTTTCAGCAGGGCAAAATAGCGCTCTGATTCTTTCGGCGGCCGTATCTGGCCGGAGACAGTATCGCCGGTGCGCAGATTAAATCTGCGTATCTGTGAGGGTGAGACATAAATATCATCGGGTCCCGGCAGGTAGTTGTAGTCCGGCGCCCGTAAAAATCCAAATCCGTCCGGAAGAATTTCCAGCACCCCCTCGCCGTATATAAGCCCGTTTTTGTCAATCTCCGACTGCAGCAATGCAAAAATCAGGTCCTGCTTGCGCATGCTGCTGTAGCCTTCCACATTCATCTGCTTGGCAGCGTTCATCAGGTCGTTAATCTTCTTTTCCTTGAGTTCTTTGAGGTTCATGCACATGTCTCCTTGACAGGTTTCATGCCCCGCACGCCCTGCTGTATATAGCAGAGGCCAGAGGCAGGTCGCTAAAATGAAAGATTAAACTCCGGGAAGCCCTGTCCCGCAAGCCATCGGGATAAGCAGAGAACTTCACTGCGGTAGTTTTTATTGACTATTTCGGTTGTGTGTGTGCGGTTGTGAAATAAAAACAGCATGCAATCAGCTTAGTCCTACGATTCATACATTCGATGTCGAATTTACTCACCCAGGACTTAGTGCGGTTCGACAGGCTCACCGCCCTGAGCTTATCGAAGGGCTGAGTGAGCATTGCAAAACATTTCTTTGGATTTCATACGTCACCGTATTTGCGAATCGAAGCACTTAGGATTTACAGGCAAAACAGGGGATATTCTATCTATGTTAAAAAGAGCTCGGTATGAGAAGCAACATGTGCAGCCTATGCCGGGGTCATTATGGTCTGGAAGGATCGTCACTACGTATCATTACAACGTATATGAGCTTCTCAGTATTTTGTTATCTCTGCGGGTACCTCTGATGATTATTAATAGCGCTAATCAGAAAGGATATACTGGTTATTTTAAAAGAGATGCTCACAGGAGAGAACACTACAGGAAATCTATAAACTTTTATTATGGATTAGTTTTGGAGAGTTTTCTCTATAAAAAAATATAACCGGCTTTCTGATTATTGTCAAGCTATTTATTCCAGCGTTTCATTATGATCTTTTTCTGTCGCGCGGCAGGTGCATAAAAAACTTTTCCACCTGCTCTGCGGTTTTCTCCCGGTCCGCATCGTTTTCCACCACAAAGGTCGCGCACTCCCTCTTCTGATCAAGCGGCAGCTGGGAAGCAATGCGTTCCCGTGCGTCTTCCTCACGTAACCCGTCCCGTGCCATGAGGCGGGCGATCTGCGTTTCACGGGGTGCCCAGACTACCATAACCTCATCAAAATCGTTTTGCATGCCGCATTCAATCAGCAGCGGGACATCAACCACCACTACTGCATCAGGGGCTCTGGCTTCGATAGCGGCAACCTGCTCACCGACGGCCCTGATGATGAGGGGGTGGAGGAGGCTGTTCAAGATTTCCCTGCGCCCGGCATCGGCAAAAATGATGCTCGCAAGCTTTGCCCGGTTAATAGTGCCGTCTTCAGCAAGTATCTGCGGCCCGAACTCTGTAACCACTGCCTGCCAGCCTTCAGTGCCCGGCACGACCACGTCCCGGGCAATAGCATCGGTATCAATCACCTCGCAGCCCAGGCGCCTCAATACCTGCGCAACGAGACTTTTCCCGCTTGCAATTCCCCCGGTTAATCCGACGGTAATCATGCTGCAGTCCTCACTGCCTGCAATACCCTGAAAAAATCTTCAGGCGGCGGCACCGCAAATTCTACCAGTGCCTGCGATTCCGGATGGGTGAACTGAAGATACCCGGCATGAAGCAGCGGCCGGTCAATCTCCCTGAGAGCATTCCGCACTCCCGGCAAACAAATTTCCTTGTTCCTCTTGCCTGCTCCGTAGACCCCGTCCCCGACCACGGGATGTCCTATGCTTGAGAGATGGACCCGCACCTGGTGGGTTCTGCCTGTTTCCAGCGTTACCTCAAGCAGCGTCAGGCCGGAAAACTTTTCGGCAACCTTCCAGTGGGTGACGGCCTGCCGTCCTCTGCGGGGCAGGGCTGACATCTTCTTCCGCTGGGTCGGATGCCTGCCGATGAGTGTCTGTATCGTACCCGCTGTTTTGTCCATGCTTCCATGAACCAGGGCCTGATATCTTCGCACAATGGTGTGCAGCTTAAACTGCCGGCTGAGGCCCTGGTGGGCAATATCATTTTTTGCTACCACCAGAATTCCCGAAGTTCCCTTGTCCAGCCGGTGAACAATACCGGGCCTTAAGACCCCGCCGATTCCGGAAAGCGTGGTACAGTGATGGAGGAGCGCATTTACCAGCGTGCCGGTGTAATTGCCGCATGCCGGATGCACCACCATGCCCGGGGGCTTGTTAACCACCATCAGGGCCGCATCTTCATAGAGAACTTCCAGGGGTATATTTTCAGCCTGACCCTCAAGCGGCACCGGGTCAATGAGCACTACTTCGATACGCTCTCCGGCGCGCACATGGTATGATGCCTTCTGCGGTACCTGATCGACCCGGATGCGGCTTTCTTTGATAGCCCTTTGCACCTGCGACCGGGTAAAAAGAGCCTGACGCTCAGCCAGAAAGATGTCAAGCCGCTTTCCGCTGTCCTGGACGCTTACCACCAACGCAACTGTTTTCACCGTAAAAAATATATATTATGTTTCAAGCAGCTCTGTGTGCCAGTAGGAGAGATCCACCATGGTGAGGAACGGCAGCCATTCCTTCCGTTTAATCTCCTGTACGGGAACTCTCATAAACGGAGACCAGCGGGGCTTGCGGGGATGGGAGAGCAGCTTCATGTCCGCCTCTGCCGGTGTCTGTCCGCCCTTTTTCTTGTTGCACTGATAGCAGGCGCAGATAACATTTTCCCAGGTGCTCTTGCCTCCGTAGGCGCGGGGGATAACGTGATCAATGCTCAGTTCATTGCGGGGAAATGTCTTGCCGCAGTACTGGCAGCGGTTTTTATCCCTGCGGAAGATGTTGATCCGGGTGAAACGCACCTGTCCGTTCGGCACTTTATCGTAGGTGAGGAGCAGGATGACGCGGGGGATGCGGATGGCCCTCTCTACCAGCCCGATGCTTTCATCCTGGGCATGCACCCTGAGTTCTGCCCAGCTTTCAAAGTCAAAGGTCTTGTACTGCTCGTCGATGGCCCGCGCTATC
The DNA here is from genome assembly GCA_026388865.1 of Pseudomonadota bacterium. Taxonomy (GTDB): domain Bacteria; phylum Desulfobacterota; class WTBG01; order CAIYCZ01; family CAIYCZ01; genus JAPLIX01. The sequence goes on from JAPLIX010000480.1 coordinate 5,825, forward strand.
CCCTGGTAGAGCAGCACAAAGGCCCGCCTGACCGAGGTGACGTCAACCGGCAGGTATGACCTGTTGAGAACAAGAACACTTGAGTTAAGCATGGGTTATATAAAGCATCCGTTCTATGGTTACGGTGGTACTGTACTATACATTGCCGGCAGATTCAATATCGCATTATGCAGTTTGCGCAAAAAGCGCAATAATGGCCTTTGCAACCATCCCCGCTTCCTCGGGGAATAAGGTGCGCGTATCTATGATGACCCGCTCCCGGTTAATGCGCACAATTACCGGAGGGGTGCCGGTGCGCAGCTTGCGCTCAAGATCCTGCGGTGACATCGTCTTCGGCGCCAGAGACACTGCCCAGGTCGGAAGATCATGCAGGGGATAGGAACCGCCGCCGATTTTGGAACTATCCTGCACGACGGCTATGTCCATGGGTACCGCATGTTTTTTCAATGCCCGCACTATCGTCCGGGCGCATTTTTTCAAGGTGTTTTCTGCAACCGAGAGCATGCTGAGAACCGGTATGTGCCGGAAGCAATCAGGATCGCAGGAGTATAGTCTGAGGGTGGCCTCCAGTGCTGCAAGCGTCAATTTGTCTATGCGCAGAGCTCTGGTGAGGGGATTCCGGGCAATGGCTGCGATAACGCCGGTTTCTCCCAGTATGATACCCGCCTGCGGTCCTCCCACCAGTTTATCGCCGCTAAATGTTATGATGTCAGCCCCCTGGTTTACCGCCTCCTGAACCGTAGGTTCATCCTGCAAGCCAAACTGCTGCGGCGGGATCAGATTGCCGCTGCCCATATCAAACATCACCGGCAGGTGAAATTCTGTGCCGAGCTGTTTCAGATCGCGCAATGAAACATCTGCGGTGAAACCAACCAGTTGATAATTGCTGGGATGCACCTTAAGAATAAGTGCCGTATGTTCAGTAATGGCCTGCCGGTAATCCCCGAGGTGGGTCCGGTTGGTTGTTCCAACTTCCCGCAGCTGTGCCCCGCTCTGCTCCATGACCTCAGGGATCCGGAACGACCCGCCGATCTCAATGAGTTCACCCCGGGAGATGATAACTTCCCTGCCACGGGCAAGCGTGCTCAGGCACAGCAGTACTGCTGCGGCATTATTATTAACAACAAAAGCATCCTGGGCGCCGGTGATCTGCTGCAAAATCTCTCGCACATGGACATAGCGAGAGCCCCGCTCTCCCCGCTCAAGATCAAATTCAAGATTGCTGTAGCGGGAGGCGGTTTCTGCCACCAGGCGGAGCGCGTGTTCGGCAAGCGGCGCCCTGCCCAGGTTAGTATGAATGACCACGCCGGTGGCATTTATAACTCGCTGCAGCGAGGGTTTACAAGTCTTTTGCAAGTGAGCGGCCACCTGTTGCTGTATATCCTGGAGGGAGAAGTCCCCGTCTCCCGGGGCACCGTCAGCACGTGCCAGCAGGGTGCGCCTGGTTTCCGCAAGAACCCTCTGCACCGTACTGGTAACTGCTGCGCGGGGAAAGCGCGCGCACAGTTCCTGTATGTCCGGCGCCCTGAGCAGTTCATCAACCGACGGTATTTTCCTCAGATAGTCCTGTTTGGAAAGCGGCTTCATAGATGTGAGTTTGGCAACCATTGGCTTATTTTTTATCTTTTTAGCACAATTTATTTTCCATAGCAATCTTAAGTTATGCAGATTTCTCTCTTATTTAATTGACTTTCAATGATACCTTGCATTAGAATTTTCCGGTACCGGTCAAACAACCATGGAGATTAGTATGAAAATAGTACTAACCGGGGGTGCCGGCTTTATTGGTTCACACATAGCCGATCTGCTCATAAGCGAAGGGCATAAAGTGGCCATTGTCGACGACCTCTCATCAGGCAAGATAGAAAATATTCCACCGGAAGCTGCATTCTACCAGATAGACATTCGTGACCCGTCCGTAGGCGAGATTTTGCACCGGGAGGCTCCTGAAGTCATAATACACCACGCAGCTCAAATATCTGTCCGCCGCTCGGTTGAAGACCCCATCCATGACTTGGAAATAAATATCCGGGGCACGCTTAACCTCCTCCAAGGCGCGGTGCAGCATAATGTTAAAAAATTTATTTTTGCCTCAACCGGCGGCGCCATCTATGGTGAGCAGGACTATTTCCCCGCTGATGAAGAACATCCGCAGTCTATGGGCCGCGTCAGGACCCCCATGGTGAGGCGGGTGTGGTGGCGATCTTTGCGCTCAAAATGCTTGATAAGGGCAACCCCGTCATCAATGGATCCGGTGAGCAGACACGGGATTTTGTGTATGTCAAGGATGTGGCCCGGGCCAATCTCCTGGCGATTAACAGTAATGTTGCCGGAGCAATAAATATTGGCACGGCGCAGGAGACGTCGGTAAACCAGCTCTTTTCCCTGTTGGCACGGCTCACCGGCTCTCAAGCGCCGCAGCCCCACGCCCCGCCGATTCCCGGCGAGCAGCTGAGAAGTGTTATCTCCTGGGAGCGGGCCCGCACGGTTCTGGGCTGGTCACCGCAGGTGGCCCTCGAAGCCGGGTTGAGAGAAACCGTAGATTTTTTTAAAGCAGCACGCGGGAAAAACTCCCGGAACAATAATGGCTTTGCAAACGATAAGGGTACGGTATCTCCATGAGCAATAAAATCCCTGAACATTCCAATATTGTAAACCTGAACGAAATCAGGGCGCACAAAAAGCCCGGCATTATCCAGTTATTAAAAGACTCCCGCAAAACTGCTCAGGCAATTGCAGCACACGCCTGCCTCATCTGTAACAGCAATAAAATGTGCGTCAATAAAACGGGCGTTTGTGCCTCGTGCTATGATACGGTGTTGAGCCGGGAAGAAAAAAAGGTTGCTCAGGAAGAAGCGCAGCACAAACAAATTAAAATTACGGTAACTGATGATCGCTGGGAAGATTAAATGCGTCGAGATCGTTTTTTAAATGCCGGCACTGTTATTGCCATATGTTTCATGATTGTTTTTTCTTTTCCTCTTGAGAATGGCTGGTGCTTGTGGTTGCAGCAATCTGATGAGGCCCTTCTGCACAATGCCCTGAACAGTGATAACCCCCGAAAGGTCGAAAAATGCCTAGACACCTTCATTAAGAAAGAAAATTATTCAGCTATACTGCAGATCAAGCAGCATGCAAAAAGGATGCTTCAGGCGGAGCGCGGCGCGCTCGCCCAGCAGCAACAGGTTAATGCTGCGGTCATTAAAAAGCGCCTTGCCCCGTGGAAACAGATAGAGCAAAAGGCAGACCGGTTTTTTAAGCGAACCACGGTACAGCACCAGGAAAGTAACATGCTGCACCATAAAGGGATGTACCTGCATCAGGAGAGGCAGAATGCATAGAAAAAGCATCATTATCATAGCCGCCATTATACTGTTTGCGACCGTCTATCAGACATTTGCCGATTATTACGTTATTCGGCTTAATAATGGCAAAGAGATTGCGGTTCAAAAATACTGGGACGAAGGTCCTAAAATCAGGTTTTACCGGGACGGGGGAAGTGTCGCTATTCCCAAAGGGGACATAAAGGCCATTGAAAAACAGGGCGGGACTCCTGCCGCGGTGCCCTCGGGAGCAGATGCAGCAGCGCTGCCGGGCATAGCGGAAACTGAAGGAGCCCAGAATCCTACCCCGTCTCCGACACCCCCGGCAAAGGCAAAAGAAAACGAACAGGCAGAGATTAAAGAACGGCTTGACATCATACAATCAAATATTGCAACCTTAAACGAGCGAAATAAATCTTATCTGAACCAGAAAAATGCTGCCCAGGAGGTAAAGGTAAAAGCTGAAGAGCGCATCGGAAAATACCGCGCGGATACCTACATGACCTCCGAAGATCGCAAGCAGTCTATTGCACGTGAAGAGCGAAAAATAAATGATGCTGAAATAAATATCATGGAGGCTGACCGTCAGATTGGTTCTCTTGAAGAAATGATCGGCAATCAGGAAGCAATAAGGAAAAACTTGGAAGACAAACTGCGCCAGCAATAAAATCACTATGCTGCCACGCAAAACGGCACAGAAATAACAGCTATTCCTGTGCCGTTTTATTGCACATCACTACTGCGTTCAGCTGTTTATTCGCTGGTCATAAAAAACAGGTAGATGATAAACACCGTCGCGAGGCTGAAGCCGATAAAAAGATAGAAAACATCAAAAAGCTGGAAATTCATGATGCTGCTTCCGTCCTGAGAGAACTGTTTCATGAGGCCCCAATATAAGGCAAAGCTAAAAGTAGCTATAAGCCCCAGCTTGAGACGTGCGGAGATGATGCAAGCCAGCGCGATTACGCCGAGCATAATAACCTGCCACAGCGGGACTGAAACTTGTATTGATTGTAAGGCTTCCATAAATAGTACTCCCTGTAAAAAGTTTATTTTTTAATTACGTCAACATATATACGTACAATTATTATGCCAACCACGCAGCGCTATCTATCGTGCTGTTTTTACGATTTAATTTACTTTGTTATGATTAAACCACTATATTATTCATTTAGGTATTATAAAATAAAACATACTGCTGCGCAAAAGTGAACTGGAGCCCCAGCCAGGGCAGCGCCTGTGATATAATGGTACTGCAAACAGCTCCCTTGGCCTTTTACATGAATAACGGGTTAATGGTGAATTACAGGGAAATATATGAACAGAGAAGTTAAAAAGAAAAGAATATTTTCCAGAGGAGCGTTACAGGTACGTGCCCGCTGCAGGCTGAAAAACAGACAGAGAAAATGTTATATGACCAATCTGAGTGAGGGCGGCTGCCTGATCTACTGTTATTCTTCTGCTGCTATCAGTGCCGGTGAAACACTGGAAATTTCCTTCAGGCTTAATAATGCCTCTGAGGAGATCGTGGTCGAGGGCACGGTTGCCCGGGCTATGCCGTTTAACCGCGGCACACAAGATATTAATTACACCCTGGGAATACGATTCTCTGACCTTGCGGAAAAACAGAAGAAGGCAATAGTCAATTTCATTCATCAGTATCTTGCTGATATGAGGCAGGACCAGACGGTCAGTTAGCAGGCAAACGAGACGTACCGGACTGCTGTATAGTTCCGAGGATCTCTTTTGCAAGCTGCTCTCCGGTTTGAATGTTTGAGAGACCGGTAACGCACACTATATAATTGCGCATCAGTGCCGCGACAATATTCTTCTGATACTGCTCGTGCGCAGTAAAGCTTTTCTCGCCAACTCCCGCACGGGGGATAACCTTTTCACCAGCACCTGCCAGGTATTTTTTATACTCCTCAAAAGCAGCTCCTGCCTGCGCTGCACCGGGAAAGGGCACGATATAGGCTTTCATCAGCTCACGGTTGCGCCGGTAGTCACGCGCAATCCCCCTGGGCAAAAATGCATGACCGAGAACTCCGCCCACCATATAGTTTTCAGAGCCGGGCACTTTGCCGGTTTCGGGGAAAAGCCCCAGTGCCTCAGGCCGGGAGTTCCCCGCCGGAATCCTGTCAGCAACCATGCGGGCAGCAGTTTGCGGCACTGAGCGGTTTCTATCGCCGGTAATGCGTGCCTGTATTTCAACGTAGAACCGGCCCTGGTAAAATACGGCAAGCTGTTCATTGCCAAACGATTCAGCGCCGATGCCCAGCGTGGCGCTCGCAGGGTCTTTCTTGGAAGTAAACATGCCGAAGGCACTGAGCGCGCTTCCCATATCATAAACATCAACCGTGATGCCCTCCTTCTGGTCTGCAGTGCACACATACTCAGCACCATGCAGCTTCACAAAGCCGTAGGCAATAAACTGGTCTGCCGCGCCGTCTATGTAGGTGTACAGCTTCTCAGGCGTATAGGCATAGGATGCGCCGCTGCGCTGCCAGCCGCTGATTTCATTATTTCCCGGCAACATATTTTCAAGTGACCCTGCGGCGCCCTTCCCTGCTGCTTCAGCATCAAGCTGCAGCAACAGGAAGAGCATTGAACTGCACAACAACCCGAGAGCCAGCAGCCTCCTCCGGAACAACAGCCGCCGATCATGCCAGCAGGCGGTGGGCATAGCGCATCCTTTCAGCCAGGTTAATACCGTTTACGCAGCGGCAGGTGCGGTCGCGGCAGGTTGCGCAGGACCGGGCATTTTCTTCGCACCCGAGGTCCCGGTACGTGGCGCGGGCAAGCTCTGTGTTGCCATACCCTTCATGATACATAAGTGCCCGGTTAACGATCGGCATCGCTGTCTCATACGGGCAGGTCCCGCGGCATTCCCCGCACCTGAGACAGTAGCGATCCTTAATTGAGCTGTAATAGGCGTCAAGCACCTTCCGTTCACTCCAGCCGAGCTTCTTGCCCACAGCTCCGGTATTTTCTACGACCTGGTCTATATTCACCATCCCGGGTATCGCACAGTCAACAAAATCCTTCTGCAGCACCCAGCTCAAAGCGGCCTGGTACGGGCTTAAAGAGCCGCGCCGCGCATCCTGATAGCCGCCGGCCTGAGTTTTCATGGCAATGATGCCGATGTTCTTCTGCCGCGCCTTTTTCAGAGCTGCAGCATGTTCCGGCGGACTTTTAAAATTAAGCGCTGCTAAAAAAACATCATAGCATGGTGCCTGAAGCCCGGCATCTACCACATCAACCAGGGTTTTTCCGTCATGGAATGAGATGCCGACAAAGCGCGCCTTCCCCTCCTTCTTCATCTTCTCAAGAAATTTCAGCATCGGCTCATAGGTTGCCCACTCCGGCTGCACAATATTATGCAGGAAGAGCACGTCCACATAATCTGTCTGCAGCCTTTTGAGGCTCTGGCCCATTTTCTCTTCCATTTTTTCAGGCTTTTCCATGTGCATGGTGTCCTTTGCTATGAAGCTGTAAACCGGCGCAATCTTGGTGGCGACAAAAACTTTTTTTCTGCCGTAATCCTTTAAAACCTTTCCGAGCAGCTCCTCGTTTTTGCCATTCTGGTACATCCAGGCGGTGTCAAAATAATTAATGCCCCGGTCCAGCGCCTTGAGCAGCACCGCAGGATCGGTCAGCGTCATGACCCCGAAGCTCACCGCTGACACCTTCATGCCGGTTTTCCCCAGGTCGCGATATTCCATGGTCGCCGGGCTGCTGCTCTGCGTTCCGGCATGCTCTGCCGCATGCACACCCGAGACATCCAATGCCTTGAGCATAAGGCCTGCCCCGGCTACTGAAACGCCCAGGTCTCGCAAAAACTCTCTGCGGTCTATTCTCTTCTGCTTCATATGCACCTCGTCGTGATAGTAGATAATTGTGTATGGGTACCTGCTGATATATGTAATATATTGTCCTTTAAACGGGAAGCAAAAAATTATCTATGCAAGCTCGGAACTCGTGAACAGTGAATAGTGAAAAGTGTAAGGTGAAAAGGTCAAAAGGTTAAAAGGTTAATAGGTTAATAGGCCAAAAAACTAAACCTCTTCACCTTAAATCAGTGACCAGTGACACGAACTTATCGCTCATCACTCGATACTCAGCAGTTTTCTTTTTGCCTTTTTACCTACTCAGCACTTTTCTTTTTGCCTTTTTACCTCTTTACCCATTCACCGACTCACCGATTCACCGATTTGCATATTCCGATTGACACGAGCACGTATAATCTTATATCCTCACTTCCCAAGTATCCAATGCACTCTACTTATAATTACTGACAGCGAGGAAAGGATAGTCAATGCCAAAGCGAAATGACATAAAAAAGGTAATGATAATCGGTTCCGGCCCCATCGTCATCGGTCAGGCCTGCGAGTTTGATTATTCGGGAACCCAGGCATGCAAAGCCCTGCGCAAACTCGGATATAAAATTGTGCTCGCCAACTCAAATCCCGCCACCATCATGACCGACCCCGGCATGGCTGACGCCACCTATATCGAGCCGCTAACCACAGCTGCCATGGAGGACATTATTGCTCAGGAGCGGCCTGATGCGATACTGCCTAACCTCGGCGGCCAGTCAGGCCTTAACCTGACCTCAGACCTGGCCCGCAAAGGCGTGCTGAAAAAATACAATGTAAAGGTAATCGGTGTCCAGGTTGATGCTATCGAGCGCGGGGAAGACCGGCAGGCATTCAAGGATACCATGAGCCGGCTGGGCATCGAGATGCCGCAGAGTAAAATTGCCTACAGCATCGAGGAGGCGGAAGCCATTGCCCAGGAGCTTGGCTATCCGGTGGTGGTGCGTCCTGCCTACACGATGGGCGGAACCGGCGGCGGTCTCGTGTACAACCAGGAAGAGCTGCAGGTGATTGCGGGCCGCGGCCTTTCCGCAAGCCTGGTGGGCCAGGTGCTGATCGAGGAGTCGGTGCTCGGCTGGGAGGAGCTTGAGCTGGAGGTGGTGCGCGATGCCAAAAACCAGATGATCACAGTCTGCTTCATCGAAAATATCGATGCCATGGGCGTGCATACCGGTGACTCCTTCTGCGCGGCACCCATGCTGACCATAGACCCGAAGCTGCAGCAGCGCCTGCAGAAGTATTCCTATGATATTGTCGAA
>JAPLIX010000539.1 GCA_026388865.1 Pseudomonadota bacterium
GAGAATAAAGATGATGGTAAGTTTTAAACTAAACAACCTGTGACCATGGCCACCCCTGGGGTGGCTCACAACCATCAAGCCCCCCGCATTGCGGGGGCGTTATGACTACGGTGGGGTTGAGACAACGCAGCCTATTTTAAAACAGACGCTGCCGCTGCTGCGCCCTGTGAAAGATTTCTGTCGGCAGTGGAAGCAGTCGGGGAGCTTCACTGGTGAACAGTATACCCTGAGTGTCTGGTCAATGTCTGCGCAACCATAGCATCAAAGCTGATGCCAGCTCGCGTTGCTTCTATGGCAAACGTTCGATGCAGCAGCCGTTCACAAAAAATTACACTATAAAAGAGACGCCCACATCGGCAGATAACAAGGTGCTTGAGGTTTACACCCAACGGCCTTGAATTTTTCACAATATCGTAATTTCTATTGATCAGGTGCGTTAAAAGTGTTACACTCATTTAAAATGGAGGTGTATACAAATGCCCACGAAAAATCCAAGAATAAATGTCATATTAGAAGAGCCCTTATATGCGACTATTGAGCAGCTCGCTAAAAGAGATAAAGTATCATTGTCCCTAAAAGTGCGTGATCTTGTAAAAGAAGCATTAGCTGTAGAGGAAGATGTAGCCTTATCTCTGTTTGCAGAAGAAAGAGAGAAAACATTTAGAAAAGCTACTGCATTGAAACATAATGAGGTTTGGTAATTTTGACATTTGAAGTTAGCTACCATCCCGATGTAAGGATAGTTGACCTGGCACTCATTGATGCAAAGATGCAAAAGCGTATTAAAACTGCTATAGAGACACGCCTCATGACAGCTCCACATCAATATGGAGCACCCCTCAGAAAAACCCTCAAGGGATATTGGAAATTAAGAGTTGGCGATTACAGAATCGTCTTCAAAATTATGGGCCATGAAATTTATATACTCGGCATTATTCATAGGAAAAAGGCCTATGAAAAGATGGGAAAACGGACTTGATGAATACAACACGCAAAAGGGCTGGTCTTGAATTCTGCTGTTTATCGTTTTTCGTTTACCACTCTTGAACTACGGTGGGGCTGAGACAACGCTGCCTATTTTAAAACAGACGATGCCGCTGCTGTGCCCTTTGGCTTTCTGTTAGTAACTGTCAGGCTGCTCAAACTCATTAAATAACAGGCAGGACCACTCCCCCTCAGTAGTCTCTTTTATAAACGATATATCTTGCACAAACGCTTCAACCACTTCTGGTGCTTTTTCGGTCAGAATCCCTGAAAGAATGAGATGGCCACCCGGAGCGAGATGCTGCATTAAAGCATCCTTCATATCAATAAGGGTGAGCGGCAGGATATTGGCGACGATGATGGTGTAGTGTCCAGTGACTTTATGCAACGGTGTGCTGTCAAAGAACACAGTGGTGGGCATGTTATTAATGAGGGCATTTTTTTCTGCACAGGAAATTGCCACATGGTCTATATCTATTCCCCGTATTTTTTTTACGCCAAGCAAAGAGCCTGCAATAGCTAAAATGCCGGAGCCGGTTCCTACATCAAGCAGGGAAGCATTTTCTATGTCAGGAGAATCCTCAAGCAAATCCTCAAGTGCCTGAAGACATAAGCGCGTAGACGGATGGGTGCCGGTCCCAAACGCCATCCCCGGGTCAAGCTCAATCACCATTTCATTCTCTTTTTTCCAGTAATTTCTCCAGGAAGGCTTTATGACGATATTTTTTGTAACCTTAATAGGCTGAAAAAATGATTTCCACTTTTCATTCCAATCCTCATCCTCAATTTCAGTAACCAGAAGTTCAGGTTCTTGATTTACAAAGGCCCTTTCCATACTGCGGAGCGATATAAGATAGTTTTTGATGCTATCAACACAACTATTTATATTAACATCATTATTTAAATATACTTTTAATACTAACAAACTCTCATTGCGCGGGGAGGCGGCGGAGAGATTATCACTCTCTTCCACAATGCCATTGCTTCCAAGTTCAATAAGAAAGTTTGCCACAGCATCGGCTTCTGCCGGCAGAACTGCTACTTTGATTTCAACCCAGGATGATTTATGTTCCATAATAAAAAAGGAAAAGTCTTTTCTGAAAAGTTTTTAATTGGTATAGTTTTCATATCTTGTTCTGTCAACAAATAATAGTTACTTAGGATGAAAATAAACGAAATATTCACCAGTATTCAGGGAGAGACTTCATTTGTCGGCCTGCCGTTTACCTTTGTGCGGCTCACGGGCTGTAATCTGCGCCCTGCCGTTTACCTTTGTGCGGCTCACGGGCTGTAATCTGCGCTGTTCATATTGCGATACACAATATGCATATGAAGAAGGCACAGAATACTCTCTTGACGCGGTAGTTACTGAAATTAATAAGAGAGTTGTCTCGCGAGTTGTAATAACCGGGGGAGAACCGTTATTGCAAGATGAGACATATATCCTCTGCTCACGCTTACTTGACGCAGGGGTCACCGTTCTCCTTGAAACGAATGGCAGCATATTGATAAAAGATGTTGATCAGCGGGTGCACCGGATCCTGGATTTGAAATGCCCGGGAAGCGGTATGGATTCCCGCATGGATTTTAATAATATTAACTGTCTGACGTTACGGGATGAAGTTAAGTTTGTCATTTCGCATAGGAAAGATTTTGAGTGGGCATTAGAAATCTTAAAGCAGCATGAGATGCAGGGCAGGGCACATGTTCTTTTTTCACCTGTGTCTGACAGATTACATCCTCAAGAACTGGCTGAATGGATTCTTCAGGAAAAACTGAATGTACGTTTGCAGCTGCAGATACACAGGTATATCTGGCCGGATAGAAGACGGGGCGTGTGAAAAAGAGCTGAGCCCGGAGTAGCGGTGATTTTTATTTATGCAGGTAAAACATATCCTTCTTGTTCACCAGGGAGCAATTGGTGACCTCATAGTATCTCTTCCTTCATTCTATGCAATCCGCAGGGCATTTCCGGCTGCTATAGTTGAGGCCATGGGATACCCGGGGATTTTAAGCCTGATCAATAAGCGATTCTATGCCGAAACCGTATGCTCTGTGGACAGAGCTGAGATGGCTTCTCTGTATAATGAGCAGGGCCATGTTCACCCTGATCTCATTGCCCGTATTGAGAGATTTGAAAAGATATTTATCTTTGGAGGAAATGCGCAAAAAATAGCCATGCAAAATCTGGCATCGCTGCATGGCCCTGAACTGATTCATATCAAGACGTTCCCGGTAGGGAAAAATAAACACGTTATTGATTTTCAATTGGAACAACTGCATGCTCTCGGTTATGATATTTCAATGAAAATTCCCCGGCTCTTTTTGCTTGCTGTTGATTTTGCGGAGGCTCAAAACTTTTTAACCCGGCAAAACCTTCAGATAAAGTCTCCTCCGCTCATCGCTATTCATTCGGGCAGCGGCAGCTCAAAGAAAAACTGGCCGGTTGATTGTTATGCCGCGCTGGTACATGAGCTCTACCGCATAGTAAGTGGCACCATACTACTCATAGAAGGTCCCGCTGATGGGAACAGCGTATCTCAATTAAAGAAAAAACTTGCAGGTATTTCCCCGGTCATGCTGCAATCACTTGAACTTCCGGTGCTGGCTGCCATCCTTAAAGAGTGCGCGTT
>JAPLIX010000433.1 GCA_026388865.1 Pseudomonadota bacterium
GAAATAAAGGGAAAAAATAATAAATTTAGAGGACACAGAGGGGGTTAACAGATGTTTTGTTAACTTATTGAAAAATATTATTTTCTCTGCGTTCTCTGTGGTTAATTTTTAACAATACGTTCCACCATAGGAGGATATTATATGGATTTTAAAGGGAGCCAGACTGAAAAGAACCTGTTAGCTGCCTTTGCCGGTGAATCCCAGGCACGGAACCGCTACACCTATTTTGCCAGCGCGGCCAAAAAGGAAGGCTACGAGCAGATTGCGGCTATTTTTCTCGATACTGCTGAGAATGAAAAAGAGCATGCAAAGATATTTTTCAAGCTGCTGCAGGGCGGAGACGTTGAGATTGTTACCGCGTACCCTGGCGGCGTAATCGGCAACACGCTTGCTAATCTGAAGGCGGCTGCAGCAGGAGAGAATCTTGAGTGGACGACGCTCTATAAAAATTTTGCCGAGACTGCCAAGAAAGAGGGGTTTGAAGAAGCATACCAGGCATTTACCTGGATTGCCAAGGTTGAAAAACACCATGAAGCCCGCTACCAGGCGCTGGTAAAAAATATCGCGCAAGGAAAAGTATTTAAAAAAGATGCTTCCGTGCAGTGGCACTGCAGAAACTGCGGCTACGTGCATGAAGGATCGGAGGCGCCGGACAAATGCCCGGTCTGCCAGCATCCTCGGGCTTACTTTGAAATTCTGGCGGACAATTATTGAGATCAATTCTCTTCCAGCACTCCGGAGATAGAACAGGCATAATCCTTACAGGCTATGCCGGTTCGTTTTTTATTAAGCAATGCGCCTAAACAGGAAGCAGCCGGTTTGCCCTGGCAGCCGGGCATTGATCGCCGCTCTTTTCTAACCGCACCATTGAAGCCACAATAATCCACATGAGGGCGCCGCCTGTTTGCCGCGCGCTAAGCCTTTTGTTTTGACAAGCAGCGCATTATATTTTACTCTATGAACATGTCAAACAATGCCAGGGAAACATACTACCTCATTACCTACCGCGAGCCCAAAGACGGACAAATAGTGACGCTTAAATCCCGCAAGGTAGCGGACTCGTCATTGGGCCTGAGCTTTATTGCCCTCTCGGATTTTGTCTTTGATACCGATTCACTGGTGGTGAACCCTGCCGAAGAAGACTTGCAGAAACGCTTTGCCGCTGTCAAGACCCTCCACCTTTCCATTTACACGGTACTATCGGTCGAGGAAGTGGGCGCAGAACATAAAGGCCTCACGTTTGAGAAAGACAAGTCAAACCTGGTCGTTTTTCCCACTACTCCGCGTCCCCCTAAACCATAGCGTTCTCGCTGACGGCAGCTTTAAATGCTTGCAGGATTTAAAAAGAGCGCGACTGATTGTAAAACTGACGCAGGTATGCCAGACGGCATGGTTTATCAACGAAGGGACTATTGCAACAGGATTACCCTATGGATGTTCTGGTAAAGGCAATGGCTCAGGATGAGCCCATTTTAGTGGTGGCGCTGATTGATACGGAAACAGTTGAAAAGGCACGGGCAATGCACGACACATTCCCCACTGCCACGGCAGCGCTGGGAAGAACCATGAGTGCAGCGCTCCTGCTCTCATCGCTGCTCAAGGAAGGGCAGAAAGTCATTGTGCAGGTGGCGGGAGACGGCCCTCTGCAGGGAGTCGTCGCGGAGGCAGACTGGCAGTGCCGGGTGCGGAGCTATATAAAGCGGCCCCATATCCACCTGGGGCTGAAGGATGGCAAGCTTGATGTGGGGCGGGCCATCGGCAAAGGGTTTTTCAATGTCATAAAGGATCTGGGCCTGCGCGATTATTATAAGGGCAGCGTGCCGCTGCAGACCGGCGAGATCGCGACTGATCTGGCATACTATCTCAACCAGTCAGAGCAGATTCCTGCCGCCGTATCCCTCGGCGTCTATGTTGAAACAGACAACGCGGCTAAGGCAAGCGGCGGCTTTATGATCCACTCTCTCCCCGGTTCCAGTGAAGAGATCATAGACTACCTGGAAAACAGGCTTCCGGGTGTACGCCAGGTGAGCGCCATGATCCGCGAAGGCCTCGGTCCGGAGCAGATCATTCACGAAGCACTGGGCCTTCCGTTTAAGATTCTGGAAGAGAGAGAAGTTCAATATTACTGTCACTGCACCAGAGGCAGAGTGCTGGATGCCATAGCTTCCATTGGCAAAAACGATATTGAAGAGCTCATCCATAAAGGCGAAACAGTACAGGTGCAATGCGAGTTCTGCAAGGCTGAGTACTCTGTGGCACAGGGTGAACTGGCGGCGCTCGTTAATGATTCCGCAGCAGTTTCTGCAAAAAAGTGACCTTCCTCCTTAACCTTTTCAACGTGAAAGGGTTGCAGGACATTCCCCAAAATTCAGTCATATAAAACCGGCAAACGGCATGGCCAAAGGGAAAGGGTAGGATAGAGAAGTGGAGCACGAGCGCATGGGGGTTTTAAACGCCACAACAATATTCTCATTGGCTTGCGTCACGACCCCGGCAGCGTGCGTATCATGCATGGGTCCCGAACGCTTTCGGGATTCCAGAGCCTTCCGACAAAGGAAAACGCAATGGGGTCTGGCAGGAGAGAATTCGTCCCGAAGCCCGAAGGGTTTCGGGATTGTGGCTAAAAAAACCCGTGCGCTCTAGTAACGACAGCACTATAATTTTTGGGGAAAGTCCTGGAAAGGGTTGCACTTGCAGTGGCAGCATGGGTATGATACATATTGCCTTGCGTTAAAAGTTGAGCTGCCATACCATGCCCCAAAATCCATTTTTCTCTGAATTTCTTATCATATTGATTGCGGCCACCGTGGTCGCCCTTGTCTTTGAACGCATTCGGCTGTCGGTGATACTGGGATTCCTGCTTGCCGGGGTGGTTATCGGCCCGCACGGCTTAAAGCTCATTACCATACCTTTGCCGATATCGGCGTCATCCTGTTAATGCTCACCATCGGGCTTGAGTTCTCTTTTGCCCGGCTCAAAGGCTTGCGCAATCTTGGTGTATTCGGCGGCGGAGCGCAGATCATTCTTTCTATTGCCATTGCCGTCCTGGTGGCGCGGTGGTGGGGCTGGTCATATTACGCTGGTTTTGTTCTCGGCGCCGTTGTTGCTTTGAGTTCAACAGCCATTGTGTTAAAATATCTGACGGACCGGGCTGAACTTGATACGCAACAGGGGCGGATTGCCGTTGCCATCCTCATTTTTCAGGATTTGGCATTTGTGCCGCTGCTGATTCTTATTGGAACCCTTGGCGCAACCGGAGATGCGGTGTACCTGAGGCTTGCGTGGGCGATTGTCAAAGCAGCGCTGTTTTTTGCCGGTGTCATTTTTTTCGCGCGCTACCTGCTGCCCCGCTTTTTTCAACGGATTGCGCACTCCCGCAGTCGTGAAATTTTTCTGCTGACCGCGGTGATCATCATCCTGGGGACCGCCTGGCTGAGCGGCCAGTTAGGCCTTTCGATGGCCATCGGCGCATTTGTGGCCGGCGTTATGTTTGCAGACACTGATTTTGGCAATCGCCTGGTGGGCGAAACCATTGCGTTTCGCCATATATTTGTGAGCCTGTTTTTTGTTTCCATCGGGCTGCTGTTTGATCTTCAGTTCGCTGCTGCCCACAGTATCACTATAGCCCTCGTCGTGGGGCTGGTGCTGCTGGTCAACTGCGTGGTAACAGCGCTGGTAATTCTGTTTTTCAGCTATTCTCTGCGGGTTGCGCTGGCAACAGGCATTATTCTTGCTCAGATTGGCGAGTTTTCATTTCTGCTCCTTGAGGCTTCACGACATACCGGCGGCATTGATCCGTTTTTCTATAACGTGCTGCTTTCAAGCGCCTTCCTCACCATGTTTTTAACCCCGCTCTTATTCAGCCTGCTTCCGTTCCTGCTCCAGCTCTCACAGCGCATCCCCCTGTTCGGCGTAGCGCTGGGGCGCGCACAGGGCAGCGCAGAGATTTTCTGTCTGGAAATGAAGGAGCACGTTATTCTGTGCGGTTTTGGCCCTTTGGGAACAGACCTTGCCCAGGCATTCCAGGATGAGGGCATTCTGTTTGTAATTATTGAGATGAACCACCGCCTGGTGCGTGAAGCGAAAAATCACTTATACCCGGTTCTCTATGGCGACGCAGCTAATGAGGAGATCCTTAAGAAAGCCGGCATTCACCGGGCACGGGCGCTGGTGGTCACGTTTGCCGACCCTACGGCAATGGCGCAGATCGTGCGCGTTGTTCAGGTGCTCAGCCCGGGGACGTTCGTTGCGGTGCGCAGCCGTTTTGAGCGGGACATTCCCGCGCTCTATGAGCTGGGCGCTGACGCTGTGGTGATGGAAGAACTGGAGGCAAGCTGCGAACTGAACCGCATCATCCTGGAGCATCTGGCAGTTGATGCGCAGCAGATAGAACATTACCTCAACCGCATCCGGCAGCGAAAAGAGCTCAACATCGAGGCGGCAATCTTCAAGCGCATGCAAAAACAGGCATAGCCGTCGAGCCTGTTTTGTATTATATAGTAAATGCTGAAATGAGCGGCGTCGAGGCTCCCAGCCTGTGCCGCAGCCCGGTTCATGGGCCTTTTTATAACAACCTGTTGAAATTATTTTGCTGCTGCAAAGCGGTTTATTGTTCCGCATTGCAGGAATCTTCCAACCACTTGAATTAACATATCTTTATTTGGCTGCTCAAAAAATGAGCAATGTGCTGCAACCCCTGTGGGTGTGTGCGTCCGAGCACTTTTTATGGGCAGTTATCCACAGGGTTTACACAGAACCTGTGGATTTGTCAGGATTGTGTTAAGAGCTTGTCTTTCTTGTGGTAACAGATGCTCAAACAGAATATGGTTAAGGCGGGTGCTTTAAGAGAAAAATCACTTAATTATTCAGAAGGAGGGCGAGTACCATGAAAAAAAATTTAATAATCACCGTTACTATATTTGCGGCCTGTTCTTTTATGTCAGCTGCTTCAGCAGGAGAACCAGCAGCAACGGCGAATGCGGGGGAGAAACTTTTTACGCAGCAGTGTGCCGTATGCCACCCGCAGGGTGGAAACATTATCAATCCCCGGAAAACCCTGTCAAAAAAAATCCTTGCTGCCAATAATATCAAAACAGAAGCAGACATTATTAAAATTATGCGGAATGGCGCCGCCGGGATGACGAAATTTGACGCAACCGCAATTGCAGATGAAGATGCAAAAATGATAGCCGGCTATATTCTGGGAACTTTTAAATGATTCATTTTGGCTGCTGGTATTGGATGATTTTTCAAAAATTACCCGGAGACCTTCATCATGCAGACCATAGCGCTGGGTAAAACCGGCATCACGGCGAAAAAGCTCGGGTTCGGGGCCATGTACCTCCCCCGGATTTCCCCGGAAGAATCAGACCGGCTTCTGGAGCGGGCTCTTGAACTCGGAATAAATTACTTTGATACCGCATCCGCCTACATGGACAGCGAGGAAAAGCTTGGCAGGGTGCTCTCCAAACGGCAGAAGGATTTTACCATCATGACCCGCTCCATAGCCTGGCGGACCGGCATTGATGATTTAAAAAAAGATTTTGCCCAGAGCTTTGCGCGTCTTAACGTCGAAACCCTGGATTTCTACGGCTTCCATGCGGTCAACCAGCCCCCTGAGCTTGACCTGGTCATGAAGGAGCCGCTTGACTATCTTAAGGAACAGAAAGCACGAGGCAGGATCAAACATATTGCCATCACCGGCCACAACCCGAAGACCCTGACCACGGCATTACAGACCGGGGAGTTCGGTATGGTGATGTTCCCGTTCAATGTGATCGAGCAGGAGCCGCTCCAGGAGCTTATCGGGACGGCCAATGCGATGGGCGTGGCCACCTCCATCATGAAGCCACTGGCAGGAGGGGTTATTGAAAGCAAAGCCCTTGCCCTGCGGTTTTTTCTCAGTCATCCCATAGATGTTATTACCCCCGGGATGATGTCGCTTGAGGAGCTTGAGGAAAATTTCCAGGTCATTGATAAGAACGCGCCGCTTTCAGCAGAAGAACTGCAGCGGCTTGACGACGAGGTCAGGGTGCTGGGCAAAGAATTCTGCCGGCGCTGTTCATACTGCATGCCGTGCCCCAACAACATCATGATCCCTTTTGTGCACATGCTG
>JAPLIX010000514.1:0-373 GCA_026388865.1 Pseudomonadota bacterium
GAGGCGAGGGCGGGGACCAGCCCCGCATGACGAACATAAAAAAAGGCATTTACGTGCTGCCGAGCCTGCTGACGTCCCTGAGCCTGCTGGCGGGATTCTATTCCATTCTCTCAACACTCAAGGGGGAGTTCACTTTGGCTGCCGTGTTAATTCTTGTTTCCGCTATATTTGACGGCCTGGACGGACGGGTTGCGCGCCTCACCCATTCCACCACCAAGTTCGGCGTGGAGTATGACTCGCTGTCTGATCTGCTGGCCTTTGGGATGGCACCGGGCATGCTCGTGTACTGGTGGGCATTGCGGCCCCTGGGCAGATGGGGAGAGCTTGCCGGGTTTCTGTTTGTGGCCTGCGGCGCCATCAGGCTGGCGCGCTT
>JAPLIX010000514.1:405-3503 GCA_026388865.1 Pseudomonadota bacterium
AATACCGTGGAAAGTAAATATTTCCAGGGGCTGCCGATTCCCGCGGCCGCCGGCCTGGTAGCCACGGTTATCATCTTTCTGACCCACGTCAGCATCGAGCCGCAGGCAGTGCAGATACCGCTTCTTATGATGGCCTACCTGCTTGCCTTCCTTATGGTGAGCACGATTAAATTCAACAGCTTCAAGGATCTGCAGCTGGCGCGCAGAAAGCCGTTTAACGCGGTGATCGTGGTGCTGCTGCTTATCTCTTTTATTTTTGTAGCGTATCAGATAATGCTCTTTTGCCTGTGTTTTGCCTACGTGTTATCCGGGCCGACTACACAGGTGGTGCATATCTTTAAAAGAAAAAAGCTTGAGACCGCAGGTGGTGAAAGCGCTCAAACGCAGGTAGAGACCAAACATGGCTGGCAAAAGATCAAACATTGAGCATATAAAAATATTCGATACTACCCTCCGGGATGGGGAGCAGTCCCCGGGCAACACCATGAACATCCAGGAAAAGCTGCGGGTGGCGCGGCAGCTTGAAACCCTGGGCGTGGATATAATCGAGGCCGGATTTCCGGTCGCCTCACCGGGTGATTTTTCAGCGGTTAAGGAAATCGCCCGCACCATTAAAAAAAGCGAAGTGGCGGGCCTGGCCCGTGCCAATGACCGGGATATCGATGTTGCCTGGGATGCCATCAAGGGGGCAAAATATCCACGCATCCACACCTTTATCTCAACCTCTGACATCCATCTCAAGTATCAGCTCAGAAAAACCCGTGATGAGGTGCTGACGCTGGCCGTGAAATCGGTGAAGCGCGCCAGGAAATATACGCCCAATGTGGAGTTCTCTGCCATGGATGCCACGCGGACTGACCGGGATTACCTGTGCGCAGTTCTTGCGGAAGCAATCGATGCCGGAGCAATAACCGTAAATATTCCTGACACCGTAGGCTATGCAGTGCCCGATGAATTCGGCGCCCTGATCCGCTATATCAGGGAGCATGTGCCGAACATTGCTCAGGGTTATCAGCGTGCACTGCCACAATGACCTGGGCCTGGCGGTGGCAAATTCGCTGAGCGCGGTAGCCAATGGCGCGCGGCAGGTGGAGTGCACCATAAACGGCATCGGCGAGCGGGCCGGCAACGCTGCCATGGAAGAGATCGTGATGATTCTCAGAACCCGCCGGGATCTTTTTCCGGTAGATTCGCGGATTGTAACGGAAAAGATTTATACCACCAGCAGGCTCATTACCTCCATTACCGGCGTGACGGTGCAGCCCAACAAGGCAGTCGTCGGCGCCAATGCCTTTGCTCATGAATCAGGAATACATCAGGACGGGCTGCTCAAGGAAAAGATAACCTATGAAATCATGACCCCGGCATCTATCGGTCTCGCGAAAAGTGCGCTGGTCATCGGCAAGCATTCAGGCAGCCACGCGTTTATGGCGCGGGCGGCAGAGCTCGGATATAATCTCAGCAAAGATGAGTTGAAGGTTGCCTTCGAGCGGTTTAAAGAGCTCGCGGACAAGAAAAAAGAGATCTACGACGAAGACATAGAGGCGATCATTACCGAAGTTGCCTTCCGGGCGCCGGATAAATATAAGCTTATCAATATGAACGTGATGAGCGGCACCAATGCCATCCCGGCAGCTACCGTTGAAATGGACGTTGATGGAAAAATTATCAAGGATGTGGGCTTTGGCGACGGGCCGGTGGATGCAGCGTTTAAAACCATTGCCAAGGTCACCGGGACCAAAAGCAGGCTGCTAAAATATGCGGTCAACTCGATTACCGGCGGTACTGATGCTCAGGGTGAGGTGTCGGTGAGGCTTGAGGAGGACGGCTGCATTGTGGTGGGGCAGGGCTCGCACACCGATATTATCATGGCCAGCGTTCTGGCCTATGTGAACGCGCTGAACCGGCTTGAGCATATCAAGTGCCGGTCGGTTAAGGGGATGTACAAATAGTTCTTTTTTCCCATTCTATTCGCAGACCTCAAGTTTTGAAATTCTAAGTACTAATTTCTAAACTCTAAACAAATTCCAATTTCTAAATACTAAAATCCAACCAATACTATTTTTATTTTCAGGCTTTGCAATTGTTTATGGTTTCGGTTTTAGTACTTTGGATTTACCGCTAAGGTGATGTATGGGCATGACCACTGTTGAAAAGATTCTGGCAAAACATGCGGGGCTTGATTCCGTAACGCCGGGACAGCTCATTGAAGCGCAGGTTGACCTGGTGCTGGCAAACGACATCACGGCACCCATTGCTATCCGGGAGTTCCGGGAGGCAGGGGCTAAGAAGGTCTTTGACCGGGAGAAGATCGTTCTTGTTCCCGATCACTTCACCCCCAACAAGGACATCGCTTCAGCCGAGCAGTGCCGAATTTTACGGGAGTTTGCCGCGGAGCAGAACCTGAAATACTACTTTGAGATCGGCGAGATGGGGATTGAGCATGCCCTGCTTCCGGAGAAAGGGCTGGTGGTGCCGGGCGACGTTGTAATCGGAGCGGACAGCCACACCTGCACCTACGGGGCTTTGGGAGCCTTTGCTACGGGAGTGGGGAGCACTGATGCGGCTGCTGCCATGATCACCGGCACGGCCTGGTTTAAAATTCCCGAAACCATACAGTTTGTCTTCACGGGAGCGCTTAAGCCCTGGGTGAGCGGAAAAGATCTGATCCTCTACGTCATCGGCGACATCGGTGTTGAAGGCGCGCGCTACATGGCAATGGAATTTACCGGTCCTGCCATTGATCATCTCTCCCTTGAGGGACGCCTGACCATGGCCAACATGGCAATCGAGGCGGGCGGCAAATGCGGCATCTTCCACCCTGACGCAAAAACTCTCGAATACGTGCGGCAGCGCTCAGGCAGAAAGTTCACCGTCTATGAGAGCGACCCTGATGCTCATTATGCCGGGGTGCGGGAATATGATGTGAGCAGGATTGAGCCCCAGGTTTCTTTTCCCCATTCACCGGCAAACACCCACCCCATCAGCAAAGTTGGAACGGTCCCGATCAACCAGTCAGTTATCGGTTCCTGGACCAACGGCCGCATCGAAGACCTGCGGGTTGCTGCCCGAGTGCTGAAAGGTAAAAAAGCTGCACC
>JAPLIX010000031.1 GCA_026388865.1 Pseudomonadota bacterium
GACCCCGTTTAACGTTTCATTGAGAACTTTTATTTCCACGGGGTTGAGACGGTCGAGAAGGAGCTTGACGTTTTCAACCTCATTGCTGCGGAAGGCATTGAGCCGTTTTTTTCCCTTTGCGGTAAGCCTGACATCAGATACCCGCTTATCTTTTTCATTTTTTGATCGTTCAAGATACCCCAGCTGTTCAAGCCGGCAGACCAGGTTCGTGGCGCTCTGCAAAGACATGCCCAGGGATTTGCTGATATCGGTGATGGTGACTGTTTCCCTTTCGTTAAAGAGAGAGAGCGCACGCATCTGCATAATCGTAATAGGCAGCCTTTTGCCCTGAAAGCTCCGGCCGATGTTCAGAGAGCGGAATATCTTCTGCAGGTTGATATAAATCTGATGGGGCAGCCTCTCCGAATCGGGTTGGCCCGGCAGTATCTGTGGTGAGTCGGCCATTTTATTAGTTCACACTTATTAACTTAATATATAACAAATTATAGTCAAATATGATTATTAACAATATAATGGTTGAATAATAGTACACATATATTAACTATTATTTACCCACCTGTCAATATTTTTTTATCTTCCCCGTACTTGAGCACCTACAGGGGCTTGCCTGTTTTTTTCCGGTCCGGATTAATCAAACTTGACAGCATGCGAATATTCCATTATCTGATAGTTGCATATGCAACTATTTTACCTCTCGCCATGGAACTGATTGAATACAGCCTGAAAAACTCCCTGGGCCACATGATGGGCCGGATATCGCGGTCCATACTCAACCAGCTGCAGAAAAGCTTTACCACTGCAGGCAGTGACCTTTCGGTAGAGCAGTGGCTGCTGCTGGTACATCTCAGGGACTGGGACGGGCAGATTCATCAGCAGCTGGCGCAGAGTACCTACCGGGACAAAACAACCATTACGCGCCTGCTGGACGGGCTGGAAAAACGCGGGCTGGTTGAGCGCATACCTGATACCGCAGACCGCCGGCAGAAGAGGGTCCGTATCATGCCGGAAGGCAGAAAGCTGAGCAAAAAGCTGAAACCGCTGGCTTTAAAGATACAGAATAAAGCCCTGGAAGATATTGCCCTCCAGGAAATAGATATGTGCAAAAATATTCTTTCCAGGATTTTCCAGAACATTTCAAGCACCTGACAGCAAAGAAACAGCAGCATCCTAACCGTGAAAATGTAGAGGAGAATAACAGATGGAAGAAAATTTAAAGCGATTCGTCGGACAGCACGTCATCGTTACCGGTGCCGGGAGCGGCATTGGGGCCGGTATTGCGCACCGCTTTACATCAGAAGGAGCGCGGGTCACGGTGGCAGATATCAACCAGGAAGGCGGCATGAACGTTGTCAAAGAAATCACGGGCAAAGGCGGGACCGCGCAGTACCAGACGGTGGATGTATCCAAAGAGGATTCAATTCTTGAGCTGGTCAAAAAAGCCCAGGAAACGTTCGGCGCAATAGATGTTGCCGTATCGAATGCTGGCATTTCCGAAACCCAGGCATCATGTCTGGAAATTTCCGGCGCGGAGTGGGACCGGATTTACGGGGTAAATGTCCGGGGCTCATTCATGTTCTGCCGGGCCTGCGCTAATAATATGATGGATAATGATGTCAAGGGGTCCATCATCACCATATCCTCAACCATGGGCAGAACACCAAAAAACATGACCGGCGCCTATGCCTCCTCAAAGTCCGCGGTTATCATGTTCACCAAAAGCCTGGCCAAAGCGCTTGCGCCCATGGGTATACGGGTAAACAGCGTCGCGCCCGGCATGGTGGCGACCAATCTTTACCGGCCCGTGGAGACTGAAATGATGATGGAGCGGGATGAGTTTGTCCCCTGGATCATTGAGCAGTGTATTACCAGCGGCCAGCTTTTGATTCCGCGGGTCGGGACTCCTGAGGATATGGCCGCGACGGTTGCCTTCCTCGCCTCAAAAGATGCCGCCTATATAACGGCGCAGTGTCTCAGCGTGGATGGCGGCATGGACTGGAGCTGGTAGAATAGCTATCAGCAGACGGCTATCAGGAAATATTTTAAATATACTGACAGCTGACAGCTTTTTCAAGAAAGGAGTATCCTACAATGTTTAAAGGCGGGTATCATGGACGTTATGCAGTAGTTGATCTGACACATAAAAGCTTCCGCATGGAACAGCTGCCGGAAAATCTTGCAGCAGACTATCTTGGGGGCAGGGGCATCGGCACGAAGCTCCTATATGATCTGCAGCCGGGAAAGGTTGACCCGCTGTCTCCGGAAAACAATCTGATCATTTTCACCGGTCCGCTGAACGGCACCAATGCCCCCGGGACTTCACGCATTACCTTTATCACCAAATCCCCCTCCAGC
This sequence comes from Pseudomonadota bacterium, assembly GCA_026388865.1. Lineage (GTDB taxonomy): Bacteria > Desulfobacterota > WTBG01 > CAIYCZ01 > CAIYCZ01 > JAPLIX01. The sequence goes on from JAPLIX010000031.1 coordinate 2,353, forward strand.
AATACCATCAATACCACCAGCATGGGAGGGTCTTTCCCCAACGGGTTCAAGCGTACCGGCTTTGACGGTCTGGTAATAACCGGGAAGTCGCAGGAGCGGGTCTGGATTCATCTCACACCTGACGGGGTCAGCTTTCATAACGCGGATGATGTGTGGGGGCTGAAGACTTCTGATACCGACAAGGCCATCAAGGAAAAGCTTGGCGGCAAATGCCGGGTGGCATGTACCGGCCCTGCCGGAGAGAACCTGGTGCGGTTCGCGGCAATCGTGTCCGAGACCCGCACCGCGGGCCGCGGCGGTGCCGGCGCGGTAATGGGCTCAAAGAACCTCAAGGCGATTGCCGTGTCCGGAGACGAGAGGCCGCAGATCGCTGACAAGCAGGCGTTTGAAGAAGCGGTAAAGAAGGTGCGCGCCGACCAGGAAGAAAACCCGAGCCTGGTGGGGATGCAGATGAACGGGACCGCGGGGCTCATCAGCGTGGTTAACGCCATGGGCGGCCTTCCCACCAGAAACTTTCAGACCGGCACGTTTGAAGCCGCTGAAGAGATAGCGGGAAGCGCTATCACCGAGCACAACCGGATCAAAAATTTCGCCTGCCAGTCCTGTCCGGTGGGCTGCGGGCTCATTGCCGAAGTGAAAAGTGGGCCGCGTGCCGGCCTCACAACCGAGGGCCCTGAGTATGAGTCGGCGGTGATGCTGGGGTCAAATATCGGCATTGGCGACCGGGACATAATCATCGCTGAAAACTGCCTGTGCGATGAGCTGGGCCTGGACACCATTTCTACCGGCAATGTGATCGGCTTTGCCATGGAATGCTATGAAAAGGGGCTGTTCACCGACAAGGATACCGGCGGCCTGGCGCTCAAATGGGGAGACGGCGAGCTTGCCCTCAAGCTTATAGAAATGATCGCCAAAAAGGAAGGGATCGGCAGGCGCCTGGCAGAAGGTGTCGCAAGGCTCGCAAAAGAGATTCCGGGCTCCGAGACCTTTGCCATGCACGTAAAGGGATTAGAGCTTGCGGCCTATGACCCGCGGGCTGTTTTCGGCCAGGGGCTTTCCTATGCCACTGCCCCGCGCGGCGGAGAGCATGGCCGCGGCGGGTACATGATAGTAGAGTTTTTCATGCCGGAGGTTGACCTCTACACCCATGAGGGAAAAGCAGAGCGGGCGGCGATGCTTGCCGAGAATGCCACGATTTTTGACTCAGCAAGCCTGTGCAGCTTCAACTTTGTGCCGGTGGCGCTTGTTCCGGAGCTGATTAACGCAGCGGCCGGAACCGGCTTCACGCTTGATGACCTGCGCACCATCATGCGCAGAATCATAGCGCTTGAGCGCACGTTCAATAACCGCGAAGGCTTCAGCAGAAAAGATGACACGCTGCCGCCGCGGCTGCTGAATGAGCCCCTGCCTGAGGGCATGGCTGAAGGCAAAAAGGTGGAGGGTCTTGATCTCATGCTCGATGACTACTTTGCCATCAGAGGCTGGAGCAAAGAAGGTGTGCCGCCGGCATAACTGCTGTAATATCAAAACTACTGAACACTAATTTTCTAAACAATTTCAAATATAGAAAACCCAAACATTACATGCACGCTTTGGGTCCCCTTTTAGAGTTTGAAATTTTGGATTTGTTTAGGATTTAGATTTTAGGAATTGGAATTTTTTTTGATATTTCTTTGAATAATTGCTTGTATCACCAGAAAGGAGTGAAGTTATGGCACCATTTGATTCATTGAGAGACTATGCAGAAGCTTTGGAGAAGCGGGGCAAGTTCGTAAGAGTAAAAGAGATGGACCAGGACAAGTACGAGGCCACCGCGTTCCACTACAAAATTCTTGACCGGTGGAAAACCAATGCCCCCGGATTTTTAATCGAAAAAACCAAAGTGAACGGCACCTGGCATACCGTACCGGTAGTGGGAAACCTGTTCAACGGTTTTGACACGGTTGCCGAGTGCTTCGGTGTTGACAAGATAAGCGACAGCCAGTCCGAGATGTACATCGCTGCCGGTGAAAAAATCACCAGTTATCTGGTCAATGACCGGTGGAAGTCCATTGACCCGGTCATCGTGGATAAAAAGAAAGCTCCCTGAAAGGAAGTGGTCCTCAGCGGCGACGATGTGGACCTTTATAAATTCCCCTGGACACGCAACAACCCTGATGACGGCGGCCAGTACATCAGCACCGGCTGCGGCATCATGGAAGACCCGAAGCTGGGCCGGAACGTGGGCACCTACCGCATGCAGGTCAAGGGACCGCGCAAGACCGGCATAAATTTCACCAACCAGAGTCATGGCTATAAGTTCATGATGGAAGCCGCGGACCGCGGCGAGGAGTCGGTGCCGGTTGCCGTGGCCATCGGCATTGACCCGGTCTCCTGGATGATGAGCAGCACCCGCCTGGCAGACCTCGGGCAGGATGAGTTCGCCATTGCCGGGGGGTTCAGGGGAAAGCCGGTGGAGCTGGTAAAGTGTGAGACCAGCAATCTCTATGTGCCGGCAAACGCGGAGTTTATTATTGAGGGAGAGATCCCCATGGAAGTTGAGAAAGAAGGCCCCTACGGGGAAATGTTCGGCTACATCGGCAAGGAAACGAACACCTTCTACATAAACATAAAGGCAATCACCTACCGCAATAACCCCTGGCTCTATAATATCTGGACCGGCATCGGCGGCGGGTACCTGACCATGCCATGGGACGTGGGGAACTTCATCCGCTTGAAGCGCA
>JAPLIX010000365.1:0-2147 GCA_026388865.1 Pseudomonadota bacterium
GAATACAAAAACCAGCAGGGTTAAGTTGTCCTGGTACAGACAAAACCTACCGAAAATCTGAGAATGCAGCAAGAGCAAGGACTTTCAAAAGCCCGTTTTGAATCGCTGTTCCGCAGCGAATACAAAGGCATGCTGCTGTTTGCCATCCGTTATCTCAAAGAGGAAGAAGCTGCAAAGGAAATCGTTCAGGAAGCATTCATCACCGATCTGTTTGCGTTCAATTTTATAGAAGGAATTAATCGCATCATCAAGCTGCTTGAACCCGAAAAAGACCAGTTTCTGTTTTACCGGAAGATACGCAATCTTCATATTCATGGCGGTCACAATGCCATAGGTACCAAGACTTCCGGGGATCAGCCGGTACCAGTCAATGCCCGGGCCCATGGAGTTGCACAGGTCGGAATGCACCTCGTCCGGCACTTTTTCAGGGGCAGAGGCATGAACCGCCATTGCACCCGTGCGGAACAGCTCGCCGTGCGGAACAGATCGCCGGTGGGCAGAACCATTTCCATGGTAAGGATTGTTTCATCCAGATGGTGCTTGGGGGTCAGCTTCGGCTCCCGCTCCAGGGTGCTGGTGATAACTGATTTATCCTGGTGCGGCAGGAGCGGATTTAAAGCGCGCATGCCGTGCTTTGCAAGCTCTTTCTGCAGCTCTCCGTAGGTGACGCCCGGCTCGATCAACACCCACTTGTTCCGGGTATCCACGCGCATGATTCTCTTCATGAGCGTCATATCAACTATGATGCCGCCCTCCTGAGGAATGCCTGCGCCATAGAAACCCACTGCCGAGCTCCGGGGAGTTACCGGAATACTCTTCTCATTTGCGTATTTAACCACCTTTTGTATCTCGGCAGTAGATGTTACCTTCACCACCACATCCGGCATCCGCGAAGGAGCGCGGCTTGTGTCTTGAGCATATTTTTTCAGGGTTTCAGTATCACTGAAAACCCGTTCACTGGCCACCATGCTGCTTAAATCTTTCAGTAACGATTCTCTCGAGAATTCCCCTGCGCCCATATGCTCTCCTATTAATAATTGTGTGTTAATGTTCTGCAGTGGTTCTATTCTTCCACCTGGGTCCGGGCTTTTGTCAGAAGCTGCGCCACGCTCTCAATTGAACCCAAAAAAATATCAACCTCTTTGTGATCAAGCATGCTGAGTACTTTTTCAATCTCCTGCTTTCTTATTTCCATGAGGTTGTGGATTATTTTTTTGCCTTCTCCGGTGAGGCGCACCAGCACCACTCTCCGGTCACGCTCATCCCGCTCACGATTAACCAGGCCGCTCTGGATAAGCCGGTCAATCATTGCCGTCATGGTGGGCAGCGTTACAGAAAGTATCTGGCTCAGCTCGGTCATGGTGTAGCATTCCCGCTCGGTGAACGTCGCCAGCACTTTTATTTGTGAAGAAGTGAGCTCAATTTTATAGAGGTTTGCTGGATTGATGCTTTTTGAAATGGCATTATATGAATTCAGTATCCGATCCAAAATGTCATTTCTGTTGAGCTGTCTCACGGCACTGCTTTCCATATATATAAAACCTGCTCGTGCGGTAGGAATAACTGACACGAAAAATTTTGCGTTAGCAGTAAAATCAGGATAGTTAGATTTTTTAATAGTTAGATTGTACTAATAATTCAAAATGAAACCAATGTCAAGAAAAAATTCTCAATGCCGGTATTATTTTATTTACCCGACCTGAACGCAACCTTTACTGCTTCATTCAATAAACAAATTATTGCCTCTTATTTTTTAAGGGGGAGTTCTGCGGTTGATGTAAGCGGGGTTATCAAAGCACCTCCTGACCGGCCGTGTCCATTACCCGTGGCTTCTCCTTCACGATTCCCATTCTCGCCTTGGCTCCTTCAAACAGTGAATAGGCTACCGGAACAATCAGAAGCGTTATCAGCAGGGACAGGGCCTGACCGCCAATGATAACCTTTGCCATAGACGCTCGTGAAGCAGCGCCAGGGCCGGTGCCGAGCGCTATGGGGATCATACCCGCAATGAGGGTGAGCGTGGTCATAAGGATGGGGCGGAGCCGGGCATGATTTGCTTCTATAATCGCCTCCCGCAGCGGAACTCCGCGTGAGATCAGCGTATTGGTATAGTCTATCTGCAGGATACCGTTTTTCTTCACAATGCC
>JAPLIX010000365.1:2155-17195 GCA_026388865.1 Pseudomonadota bacterium
CCGAGAAGGCGGTATATATTCAAAGTTTCTCCCAGCAGCAGAAGCGATACTATGGCAAACGGCAGGGTCAGGGGCAGAGCCAGCAGGATGGTAATAGGATGCAGAAAACTCTCGAACTGGGCAGCAAGCACGATATACATGAAGACAAAAGCAAGGATGAAGGCAAGGAGCATATTCTGTATGCCTTCGCCCATCTGTTTTGCACGCCCGGTAAGAGCGCTGGTGTAACTGAGCGGAAGCTTCATGCCCTTCACGATGGTTTCAACCTGCTGTGTTGCGCTGCCCAGATCCAGATTTTCCAGGTTTGCATAAATGGTGACCAGGCGCTGCCGGTTGAAGCGGTCGATCTCCGAAGGGCCCCTGCCTTCCGAAAGGTCTGCGACCTGGCTCAAGGGGACAAGACCTGCTTTTGGCGCGAACAACGGCAGCCGGGAAATAATATCCGCATCGCTTCGGTCCCGGTGGTCAAGCCGCAGCCATACGTCATACTGCTCAACCCCCTCGCGAAATTTGGTAACGCGCTCCCCTCCCACCATGGTCCTGAGCGATAGCGCTATGTCCGCCGCAGCAATGCCGAGATCTGCTGCCTTGGGCCGGTTGAGTTTCACCCGCACTTCCGGCTGACGGGCAACCAGTGATGTATCAACGTCTACGAATCCGGGAGTTTTCCGTAAATCTTTTGCAACCTTGTTTGAATAGCGGAACAGGGCCTCCAGATCAGGACCGGTAAGATTGTATGCGAGCTGATAATTCTGGCGTCCGCTGGTGGCAATGCCCTCAATGTCATTAACGCTTGATCTGACCTCCGGAAAGCGTGCAAGAACCGCCCGCACCTTTTTCATGACTTCCTTCTGCGGATAGGTGCGCTCCGCCAGATCCACTATGCTCACATAGATACTGCCCTGGGTTAAGTCTCCCGAGCCCTGCTCGGTGCTGCCGATCTGTGCCAGGGTTAGAATAACGCCGGGCACTTTATGGATCTCTTCCTCAATTTTACGGTACAGCTCGTCAGCGCTCGTTAGGCTTGAGCCGGCAGGAACAATCATGCTCACCTGGAATTCACTGCGGTCATCTGCCGGGAGAAAGTCGGTGCCAAGAAGTTTTAAGAGCGGGAATATTGATAAAACCATCAGCACCGAAAGGGCGACCGTGAGCATCCGGTTCCTGAGAGACCACTGCAGCGCTGCATCATAGCTCGACTCAATCGACTTCCACAGAAAGTTCTGCTTCGACACCGCGCTCTGTTCCTTTACGCGCAGGAACCGTGATGAAAGCATCGGGGTCAGGGTAAAAGAGATAACCATGGAAATCGCTATGGCAAATGCAACCGTAAGCCCGAATTCATAGAAAAACCGCCCGGCCATGCCCTGCATGAAAGCTACCGGGAGAAAGATAACGACAAGAGACGTGGTTGTGGCCATAACCGCAAGCCCAATCTCCTGCAGGCCGTCAACCGCCGCCTGGAACCGTTCCTTGCCGTACTCCTCCATATGGCGGAAGATGTTTTCCAATACGACGATAGCGTCATCGATAACAATGCCCACGGCAAGGGTTAACCCCAGGAGAGACATGTTATTAAGGGTAAAGTTGAGCGCCCGCATAAACGCGAACGTCGCGATAAGGGAGGTAGGAATTGCCACCGCAGCGATGATGGTGGAGCGCAGGTTGCGCATGAAGAGCAGCACCGCAAGAGATGCCAGGATGCCGCCCAGCACCAGGTGCAGGCGCAGTTCATCAATTGATTTAACAATGAACTTTGACTGGTCTGCGACGATAGCAAGCTTGACCCCTGGCGGCAGTGTCGGCTCAATCTCTTTAAGCCGTTTTTTCACATTATTGATAACTTCAATGGTGTTGGTTCCGGACTGTTTCTGAATAACCAGCGAGACCGCCGCGGTGCCCTTGCCGGCATCGCCTTTTTTCCAGACCCGGGCCAGGGAGCGCGGTTCTTCAACTGAATCTTCGACGCGGCCGATGTCACCGATGGTAATCTGGCGGCCGTTGACGGTGGTCACTACAATTCTGGTAAAGTCCTCGACTTTTTCAATCCGCGCCAGCGTCCGCAGCACCTGCTCGCTTTCACCCCGGTCGATGCGGCCTGAAGGGATCTCAACATTCTGCGTGGCAAGGGCGGCTTTAATGCGGCTGATGGAAATCCCGTAGGCCTGTAGTTTGTCCAGGTCCAGCACCACATTGACTGCGCGGATCCAGTTTCCTACCAGCAGCACGGCCCCGACCCCGCTCACATTTTCAATGGCTTCCTTGACCTGGAGCCGCGCTATCTCTGAGATTTCTTTCATGCTGCGCGGCCCGGTCACGGCCAGCGTTATGACGGGAATAGCATCAAAGTCGAGCTTTGATATGACCGGTGATTCGGTTCCCTCGGGCAGCGTTCCGAGGACCGTGGCAACCTTGTCGCGCACATCCTGGGCAGCCTCGGCAACACGACGCTCGAGAACAAAGCGGATCGTGATCCGCGATATGCCTTCAACACTTACTGATTTCAGCTCATCAATGCCCTCGATGGTATTCACCACCCCTTCGATGGGCTTGGTAACCTGTGATTCTATCTCCTCTGGCGATGCCCCGCGCAAAACCGTGGTGATGGTGACAACGGGTATCTCGATCTTGGGCATGAGGTCCACGCCGAGGACCCGGTAGGAAAAGAGCCCGAGCACCAGAAGAAGTGCGGTAACCATTGAGGCCAGAACCGGCCTGCGGATAAAAATTACCAGTGCATTCATGCTTTGTCCAATCTCATGTCTTTAGCGGACTGCTACTGCCTGTCCCTCAGAGAGGAGTTCAACCCCGGTGACGGCAACTTTTTCTCCCGCGCTCAGGCCTTTGGCCACCATGACCCGGTCCTTTATTTTCCCTATGGTTTCCACGGTCTTCTCCCGCGCCTTCCCGCTTTCAATGACAAAGACACGCGGGCTGCCGGCAAAGCTGAAGACCGCATTTTCCGGCACGGTGAGAATATCTTCAATAGTCCTGGTGAGGATCGAAAGCCGGGCAAAGCTCCCGGGCTTGATAGCACCCTTCTCATTGGGTATCTCTGCTTCAACCGGAAATGAACGGGAATCATTATATACACTCGGGCCAACCCGTATAATGGTGCCGTTAACAGCTGTCGCATTTGATGATTCCGGATAGGCAATAACCGCATCCCCTGCTTTGACATCAGGCGCGTACCGCTCGGGCACATCTCCCTTGAATTTGAGCGGATTTAACCGCACTAAGTAAAAAGCCTGGGTCCCGGTGCGCACATACTCACCCGCATGAATCAGACGTTTGCCCACTGATCCATCAAACGGTGCACGCAGCACGGTATCGGTCAGTTTTTTACGGGCAAGATCCGCCGCCGCACGGGCAACATCAAGCCTGCGGCGCACATCTTCCAGTTTCTGCGCGGAAACAACATTATTGGTTACCAGTGTTTTAAAACGCTTATGGTCCGCTTCGGCTGCTGAAAGCTCGGCATCCGCCTGCGCTTTTTTCCACACGTATTCTTCCTGCTCTACGATGGCGAGCACCGCACCCTTCTTTATCTGGTCACCCAGATCCACCAGCACTTCCATGATGCGCCCGTCAACTTCAAAAGAGATGTTGGCATCTTCCCACGGCGCAAGGGTGCCATTGATATCAACACGGCGCTCAACCTTCTGCATGACAACATCTGCCGCGGAAATGCTCTGGGCAGTATCAGCAGCAGTACCGGTTTTACCCCGGTCATGCCTCCCGCATCCATTCAGGGTCATGATGAGCGCACCGCAGATAAAGATAATGGTACTAAGTAAGCGTTCTGGTTGTGTCATGGCAGGTACCTGTTGGTTAGTCCCTTAGTTGTTATTTTCGTGTTTTTTGGGCAAGAAAAATTCGAAATACGAATATCGAAGCACAAAACAAATTAAAAATAAAAATGTTCCAAACTTTAAAACAGCCTTTTTCACCAGAGTCGTTTTAAATTTCCCGTTTTGGTCATTTGAATCTGTTTAGAATTTCTGATTTCGCTATTCGGATTTGGTTCCGGCTTGTCCGGGTTAGGTGTTAGAGCGTCGCATGCAGCTTGCCATGAATCCGCGGCACAATTTTTTGTTCGATGTTCATGAGCATTTTGGTCAGTATATTCTCGAGCTGGCTCATTTCAAGCTGAGACAGGTCTCCGGCAATCTCCTTAAGCGAAGCCTGTAGATGATTGGTCATCTCTTCTTTCAGGCCCCACGCCTTCGGGGTGAGGACCACGTTAATGCACCGGCGGTCAGATGAATCCCGCTTGCGATTAACCAGCTGCTTCTGCTCCATGCGGTCGATGATGCCGGTGATGGTGGGGCCGTCACGCGAAAGAATCTTCCCGAGCTCACTCAGCGCGAGCCCGTCCTTCTCCCACAAGGTGAGCAGCACTTCGAACTGGGGGGGCGTGATTTCAAAGGTTTTCATCTGCCCCTCGATAAAGCGCTTCATGGCCCGGTGTATCTTTCCCATCAGTGAGCCCACCGCGTTAAAATTAAAGTTATACATTATTTTTTCTGTTTTCCTGTGCATTGCGTATTCCTCTGGGTAACGGTAGCGCAAACGTCTGGCTACATGGTCAGCCCTTTTTCTTCGAACAGTATGCCTTTTACGCGCGCGAGGTTTGATACCGAGCGGCTGTAATCAGACTCTGTCAGCGCCATATTGCTCATGGCCTTCTGCAGCCGGTCCTGGAAGTCCAGAACATCGCGCTGCGTGGACATGCCCACATCATATTTTTTTGTTTCCGCGGCCAGCGTTTCCTGGGAAAATTTAAGTATTGCCCGGGCCGTGACCAGACGCTGGAGGTTGGTTTCCACTTCCCGGACAGCATCACGTACCTCGTTAATAATGGTAACTTCTTTGAGCTTGAGTTCGGTGACCGCCTGCGCTTCCTGGAGTTTTGCCAGTGCGTAGTTGCTCCTGGCGAGCTTGTTTTCAAGGGGGATTTCAAGCTTGAGGCCGATCACGTAGCTGTAATAGTCACGGCTCCCTAACGAGTCATACACATCATCCCAGTGCCCGGACCAGGGACTTTTCGCAATGCCGGTGAAGGGACCGTAGATACCCTGGGTAACTTGCGGCCGCCCTGCCATGCCGCTGGTGCCGATTGACCCGATGAGATCAATGCGGGGCAGGGTCTGGTTTTTGGAATATTTTACCTGGATATTTGAAGCCTTCAGGTCAAGCTTGTTACTTATGAAATCGGGCCTTTTCTCAAGGGCTACTTTTATGCATTCATCAAGCTGGGGGTGCACCTCGGTAAGGTCCGGCTTATCCTCCGGTATGATTGACACGTTCCAGTACTGTTCCTTTTCATAAAGGTTCAGGGCAGATTTAAGAAAATCTTCCGCATCCTGTACGCGCCGCTTTGAAACAATAATCTCCTCCTGCCGCGCGGCCACATTCTGCTCTGCCTGGTATATTTCAATGGGAGCAAGCGTGCCCGCATCTATTTTTATCTTGATCTCCCGTAGAAGATCTTTAGCAAGCTTCAGGGATATTTCCTTGCTCTTCAGGTCCTGGTTCTGGAAATAAAGGTTCCAGTAAAAGAGCTCTATCCGGTACATGATGTCTATGGCCAATTTTCTGAACTGCTCTGCTGACATCTGCTGATTGAGGTTGGCGATTCTGATCTGGCTGGTGCCTATATCAATGCCGAAATCCCTGAGCAGCGGCTGGGTGAGCGACAGAACCAGCTCCGACTTGTACATCGGAACAAGTCCCTGTGTTGTAAGGTCTGTGACGTACTGCTGGTTGGTCAGCTTTAATTCCGCGGCAGTGCCGGGCGTAAATTTTTTCTGCACCCCGCTGTTAAGGTTCCAGGTTTGCTGCCTGACAGTCGGAAGGGAAACTCCGCTGACAAGAAGATTTCCCACCTGCTGACGGGACTGCTGCTTGTTAAAGTCAGTACTCAGACGGGTGTCATAGACTGACTCTGCGCGCCCGATGCCGGTGGCGGCGATCTGCGGATTATAGCTCTGGAAGGCAATATCAAGGTTGTTCTTGAGGCCAAGCATCAGGGTGCTTTTCAGCCCTAATTTAATCTGGTTGTTTTCGATGGGAATGTTCCGGCCCTGCAGATCGGCCTTCTTTTCCGCCTGCTGTTGCGCCGGCACCGGACCTGAGAGGAAAAGAATCAATACTATGCTGATATATAAACTGATTGCCCGTGGTGTCTTATTTTTCATAAACCCTCCTTGCTTTATATGATTTATATATATGGATGAGTTTTGGTTTGCGCACAATTAAATAGCACACTAACTGTTTTTACGCAAAAACATTTTTAAGAAAATAATTGGCGCGCAAAAAAAAGAGGCTCGATGCCTCTTTCTCTAAAATCAATATATTAGATATCCAGATTAATGCTTCCCGCTTTAGCGATACTTCTCCAAATCCCGCGCCACGTCTTCAAGCCCCAGGGCCTTCAGGCGCTCTGCGGTCGGGATGCCGGTCTGTTTGTCCCAGCCGCGGAATTCATAATACTGGTCAAGCATGTCATCAAGCATCTGGCGGCTGATAACCATGCCTCGGGACGGGCCGGACTTGATAGGTTCCTCCATAAAACGCGGCGGCAGCCGGTCATGCTCTCTCCGGTAGCCTTCCCGCACGCTAAAGGCCCGGATAAGATTCCACATGCGCTCGGCAGCAGTGCGGGCTTCATCCAGGGTGACATTCATGCCGGTCGCGATATTAAGGCTTCTTACCACAAGGTCGGTTATATCCAGCGGCCCCCAGATATTTTCGGTCAGGTGGCACAGGATCATGGAATCGGTAAGGATCATAAGGTGATTGATGCGGGCGGTATATTCGCCCTTTCCCTCAATGGTTTCCCGGGGCACAAGGCCGGTGCGCTCACCCGTCGGCCGGCCGTCATGGTGGCTGCCGCCGCGGGGACCGGTGGCATAACCCAGAGCAAACCCGGGCATCCCGCGGGCCGAATGTCCGGCATAGGTCAGCCCCTTGCCGTGCATGGCAAAATGTTCTGAGCCATTGCCGATTTTTTCCGCGGCACGCTTCACCCCTTCTGCAAGAAGACTGCCCAAAGCGCCGTCGCGCTGCGCAATCTTCTCAATCACCGGGATGATAAGATCCGCCCGGCCGAATTTCAGGTCAATGCCATCGGTGTCCTTCAGATTGAGCAGCCCCCGCTCAAAACACTCCATGGCAAAGGCAATAGCAACACCGGTCTCTATGGCGTCCACGCCCAGGTCATCACAGAGCCGCTCCGCTGCAGAGACCACTTCAATGTCATTGTGCCCGCACATGGAGCCCAGGGAAAAGATGTCCTCATATTCAGGCCCTTCATTCCTCACTCCCTCGTACGGGCCCGGGCCGACAATGCTGAACTTGCCGCAGCGGGCCGGGCAGGCAAAGCAGGATTTATCCCGCTTGACAATCTTTTTTCTCATGGTATCGCCGGAGAGCCCCTCTGCGTCAGGGTAAAACTCATCCTGCCAGTTTTTGTAGCCAAATAACCCCAGGGAATTATTAGCATTCACCATCACCGGTGTGCCGTAGCGGGGAAGTATTTCAGCAGTTGCGGGATTGGCATTAAAGCGGGCAAAAATTTCATCAAGAAAGAGCTTCATCCGCTGCATATCAGGAACTTCCACCGCTCCTTGTCCCCTGACGGCGACCGCCTTGAGCTGCTTAGACCCCAGCACCGCTCCGAGGCCGCCCCTCCCCAAAGCCCGGCACCCGCATATCACGCAGGCAAACCGGACCAGTTTCTCCCCGGCAGGGCCGATGGCTGCAATCTGGATTTCTTCAGAACCAAGCTCTTCAAACAGGGCCAGCTGCACCCGGTTGGTATCCATGCCCCACAGATGCGCTGCAGGACGCAGCTCTATATGGCCGTCATCAATAAACAGATAGACCGGCTGCGGCGCTTTGCCTTCAAAAATTATCCCGTCATAGCCGGCAAACTTAAGCTCCGGGGCAAAGTGCCCGCCGGCAGAGCTGTGAAAGAACGAATTGGTCAGCGGTGATTTTGCATAGAGGCCGATGCGGTTGGCTGTGGGAATCATGGTGCCCACCACCGGACCGGTAAGAAAGATCGCTTTGTTCTCAGGAGAAAGGGGGTCAATACCGGGCTTGAGCTCATCATAGAGTATGCGCGCGGCCATACCGGCCCCGCCGATGTAGCCTTCCGCAAGCTCATTGGCGAGGGGCTCGTCCCTCCAGGTTCCTGCTGAAAGATTTACCCGGAGCAGTTTTCCGGCATAGCCTTTATATCTGAAATCACTGCGGTGCATGAGTCGGCTCAGCCTCCATCAAACGGGATCATAACGGTCACCGCGTCACCCTCCGTGAGGGAGACGCCCAGGTCCGTGGTAGTGCGATAGACAGTCTCATTAATCATAACAAGAAACGGCACGATGTCGTCGCTCATCTGGTCCCTGATCTGGCGGTCAAAGGCCGCGCCGTAGCGCCTGGTTAAGACAGCGAAAAGCCCGCCGATGGTGGTGCCGGCGGCAACATCAAGCAGCAGCTCGCCGGTACCCAGAACATCCCGGATATTGGCAAATGATTTAACGGTCACCTTCATCGTTCTTCCCGTGGGTTGCGGCAGCTTTCTTCAGCCAGGTCGCAGCCACCTGCTCTGCGAGGACGATTTTTTTACTGTCATGCTTGGGGTTTTCCGTGCTGAAGCTGATGCAGCCGGCCGGACAGTACCTGAGGCAGGCGGGCTTGCCGCCGCAGGCGTCGCAGTGACGGGTATAGACCGGCACCGGAACTTCCGGGAAGCCGATAAAGTTAACCCTGATGCGCGCCTTCTTCGGGTTGAATGTGTTTTCTCTGTTCATGGAGCACGCCAGCTCGCAGAGCCGGCAGCCCGTGCATCGGTCAGTATCCACAGATAGAAATTTTCTCATCTCGTCAGTTCACCAGCCTTTTATAATGTCGAATGCGGAATTACAGATTGCGGAATAGTCACTGTTTGGCAGTGAGGGCGAAAAGAAAATAAGTGTTAGCGGCAGGACTGCACGTCAGTCCTGTTGTTGCAGGTGCCCGTTTATGCATTACTACCTATAACGTTTATGGGGAGAAATATCCAGAACTTTTTTCCGGTCACCGGCTTCAGCACGATAACCCGTGACCGGGAAGCCTGAGCGGTTTCATCCCCGCCCTGCCGGCGACGGGCCTCGTTATCCGCTTTACCGCGGGGAGATGCCATGGTGCAGATCCTGAATAAGCTGTTGTGAGAACTTTTCCATGGCCCTGCTCATGCCTTGCGCAAACGCGGCAGGCCCTTTTCCTGCAAACGGCTCGGTCATGCGGTAGTTTTTCTGGCAGACAATCATTTTTGACGCGTCCTGCTGCGATGAATCGAGCAGCGTCACATAGACGCTGAGCACGGCTTTCCTCCCTCCCTGTTCATCGACCTCCGCGAATTGCTCGATCTCGCCTTCAAGACCAAACCGGGCCTCATTGGGTTCGCGGTAGGAAAACACCGCCTTGAACAGTTTCTGATTTCTCAAGTCCCGGAGCAGGTAATCGGTTACCATGTCGCCGGGGTTCACCCGCCATTTGCTGTTCTGATACTGCTGGAGTTTGAACAGAGCAGGCTGGTAGACCATGGCGGTGCTGTTGTAATTCTGCACCACGGTGAACAGCTTCACCTGCAGCGCAGCATTTACTGGTGTAAGGCCCTGAATCACCGGAGAGGGATACTCCACGGTGTACTTCCAGAGTATCTGCGTCCGCCCGCGCATCACGCCGCATCCGCTGACTGCCAGCATCAGCGAGATGACAAGTGCCGTCTTGATGCAGCGGCAGCAGTGCCTCTGCAAAAAATTATTTTCTCTATCCATACGCTGTTGCATAACTACACCCTCCGTTTCTTATTCTTCCCGCCCCGTTTTCACCGGCTTGCTGAAAATAACCTGTGAGGGGCTATTGTCCAGCTGCTCCAAAAGCGTGTTCAGGGAATCAGATGCCCTGCGCAGATTTTCGCTGACGATTTTTAAATCAACGGCCAGAGAACGGGTATTGCCATCCAGGCCGTTGATCATGCTGCCGGCCGACTGCAGCTCGTCTCGTGCCGTATTAATGAAAGCGCGGCCGTCAGTAAGAAACCCTTTTGCTTCGCCGAGGATATTGGTAACCGAGCCGCTCTCCGCGGTCAGCCTTTGAATATCCCCTGCAATGGTATCAAGCTTTGCGGTAATGGAATCAATATTTTTTGTGATATGATCAGCATTCTCGCCGGTCAGTATCTTGTTAATGGCTGTTACCGTGGTATGAATCTGGTCTGCTATGCCCTTGAAATCAATCGTTTTCACTCCGGTAAGGATGTGCTCAAGGCTTGACAGGAACATCGCTATGTCCGAGGGACGGGACGGGATGACCGGATACTCGGTAGCAAACTCGATCTTCGGCGAGAGGTCTGGGGCCTTCGGGTCCCTCTGGTCAAGCTCAATGAATACCAGGCCGGTGATGCCCGCGGATTTTAACTGCGCAACCAGCTCACTGGCGTTCTCTCCCTTCAGGTTGATCTTCATGATGATTTCTATCAGCTTATTGTCAGGGGCAACCCGTATCTTTTCAACATTGCCGACATCAACACCGCGGTATTTTACCGCTGAATCCATCTGCAGCCCCTGCACTGATTCATTGAAGTACGCGGCATACACCGGCCCCTTCTGAAAGTACTTCGACGCGCTCAGCCACACGATTAAAACAGCGCCGATGAGCACTCCCATGACGACAAAAAGCCCGATCAAAAAGTTTGATGTTTTCTTGGCCATGATAACTGTCCTTTTTCACATCGCGTATTGACAAAATTTCACCCCAGAGCGCCGAGGTCGCAGAGAAAAATTTTGCAAGCTGTCAGCGATCAGCTTTCAGCATTATTTTTTTAATTCCGCAATCCGCACTCTGCAATCCGCATTTAAATTACATCGGTTGCCGGTTGAAAAAATTATGCACGCGCGGGTCAGTGGATTGCTCCTTCAGCACCTTCGGGTCACCCTCTGCGATGATGCCCTGCGCTGTCTTGTCAAGCATGATAACCCGGTGAGCAATATTGAAGATTGACTGCAGCTCATGTGTTACAATAACCATCGTCGTACCCATGCCGGCATTGATGCTCTTGATTAAATTGTCAAGCTCAACCGAGGTGATGGGGTCAAGCCCTGCCGAGGGCTCATCAAAAAAAAGAATCGTCGGGTCAAGAGCCATGGCCCGGGCCAGCCCTGCCCGCTTCATCATCCCGCCGGAAATCTCTGATGGCAGGTGATTTTCATATCCGGCAAGCGTTACCATGCCGAGTTTCATCCTGACCACGAGATCAATTTCAGCGGCAGAGAGGTCAGTGTATTCATAGAGGGGCAGCGCCACGTTGCCCCCCACCGTCATGGAGCCCAGCAGCGCGCCAGCCTGGAACAGCACCCCGAACCCCATGCGCACCTGCCGCAGCTGCTCCTCGTCCGCAGCCGCGATATCAACGCCATTCACCACTATTTTCCCGGCATACGGCTTGTACAGCCCGATGATGAGCTTCAAGAGCGTTGTTTTCCCGCACCCGCTTCCGCCCAGGATGACAAGGATTTCCCCCTTATTGACCGTAAAGCTCACATCCTGAAAAATGGTGTTGTCACCGAATCGCGCGGCGAGATTGTCAACCGCGATAACCGGCGTCTTCTGCTCGTTGCTCACAAAAGCTCCTCATCCAGAGACTAAATGCTTCTTGACTGCTATCCGTGAATTCCTCTGCTGCTACATTTGTATATAATAAAGAATGATGGCAAATGCCGAATCACAGACGATAATTAAAAAGATGGCGGACACCACCAATTTGTTTCGTGCTTCGATATTCGTATTTCGTATTTTTCTTGCTAAAAAAACACGAATGTAACAACTAAGCGACTAACTGCTTTCTGTGAATTCCTCTGCTGCTACACTTGTATATAATAAAGAATGATGGCAAATGCCGAATCACAGACGATAATTAAAAAGATTGCTGACACCACCGCCGAGGTCGTCGCAGCCCCGACCGCCGCTGCCCCGCCCCGCACCTGGATTCCCCGCTGGCACCCGATCCCGGCAATGATCATGGCAAACACGGCTGCTTTGATGAGGCTCGATACTACCCCGAACGTGTCGATGGAATCCATGGTCTGCTTGGCATACGTATAGACCGAGAGATCAAGCCCGGTCACCCCGATAATCATCCCCCCCAGGATGCCGAATATTGAGGCATAGAGGCTTAAAAGCGGCACCACCAGCATGGACGCAATCACCTTGGGCACGATGAGAAACCTGGTCGTGTCAAAGCCCATCACTGCCAGAGCGTCCACTTCCTCGTTTACGATCATGGTTCCGATCTCAGCGGCAAAGGCCGAGCCCGAGCGCCCGGCAACCAGTATCGCCGTCATGATCGGCCCGAGCTCCCGCACCATGGCAACACCGACCAGGGACGCCACGTAAATATTTGCCCCGAACTGCTTGAGCTGCAAAGAGGACATGAATGCAAGGATAAGTCCCAGCAGCAGGCTGATAAGGGAAACGATGGGCAGCCCGTCAACCCCGGCCCGTTTCATGTAAAAAAGAACATCGCCCCAGCGGACGGAACGGGGATGGACGCAGGCATATACCAGCGCCCGCAGCAGCTCGCCGATAAAAGTTATTACCATGATAATATCATCGACAAAGCCGATGAACGCTGCCCCGATCTGCTCAATGAGATTTGCTGAAGTCCGCTCCGTAATAAGCGCGGCAGTGGTGAGGGCTTTGCCGTCGATGAGGCTCACGATCCGCTTGGCGTCATCGGTGGCATGGGTAAACTGAAAAGACATGGACCCGGCCTGGGCTTCAGTTTCAATCTGCACCAACGCCAGCGCCCCGGCGCTGTCAAGATACGTGACGCCGCCAAGGTCTACGGTGACCTGGGAAGGTGACCCTCGGCCATCAGCGCCTGCAGACTATCAAGCGCCACCCGGCCTGACACGGCAATGCTCACCGCCGCCCCTTTCTGCCCGGTAACGCTCAGGGTATAGTGTGTTTGTTGTGCCTTCTGCGAGCCCATCGTGTATGCGTCCCTCTAAATGCTGCGCACCTGCCTTATAGATAAGCATAAATACAAAATATAGCACTATTAGTCAACAAAATCACGGGAGTTACGTGCGGGAGATAGTCAAAGAGGGAAAATCGTGGAAACGGTTAGTGTTTATTATCTATCTGTGGCTGACCCAATAAAGCCCGGAATAAAATATTTTCAGTGTATAGCCTCCGGGTTGAAAACCCTGAGATAACCTCCGGCAACATTTAACAGGGCTTTGTCTGCGGTAACAAACCAGTCAACAGGTAAAACGCTATGCACGGACAAAGCTGCGGATAACTGAAGAGCATCAAGTGTCCCAAAGTTTCTCTTGGCGGCCTCCTGCAATAAGAGCCCCCTGGCGATCTGTTTTGTCTCACTATCAACTTCAACAACATTGAACAAGGCAAGATCATTTTCAAATGCTGCCAGAATTGCCTTGGCAGTTTTAATGCTCACTTCCTTAATGCGGACTCTTTTAAGCACAGCAGAGTGAAACTCCAGCAGGGAGATATCTGCTATGGTCAATATCAAGTCATCTGCATTGGTATCAAGTAACTCTGAAAGCCTGTCTGTTCCTGTTTCGCTATGATACAGCTTAACGAGAGCGCTTGAGTCCAGAAACAGGTTCATCCGCGCCGCCTTTCAACAATAATGTCATCGGAAAGACTTCCCTTAATTGACTTTGCAAGCTTCCTGGCCCTCAGCAAAGACATTTTAGAAAGGTCCGCCTTAGAAATCAGCACAACTTTTACAGTTGTGTTGTTTTTGAAGGGCACCTTGCGTAACGTGAGAGCACCATTTTTTATGGAAGTTTCTGCGACAAAACGGGACATGACTGCTCCTCCTTATATTAAAACATTTTTCTTTTGCACTGATAAATTATACCTTTTATCCGTCATATCGTACTATTAGTCAACAAATTCATGGGGGTTGCTTGCGGGAGATTGTGAAACTCCCCGCTACAAGGCGGGGCTTGCGAGGCATGAAACCGGTCAAATAAGGAAAAGGGGGAAGCCGATGGTATTGAAGGCATCACGGGGGAACGTGCGGTGGCGTATCATCACCGCGCTCGCAGGGAACATCTTACTTTAAAAAGAGGACGCCTCAAAAGGGCTGAAGAAAAAATTGAGCGATTAACCTCACTGGCCACGGGTCACAGATCACGCACTCCACAATCTGCAATCTCAAATCTGCAATCTTCCCTCCCTGCCCTGCTGTGCTCATGCTTTTAATCGTGCTGCCGGGCGCTGATGCTTCCTGATATGCTCCTCCTTCATCAGTCGGACACACTGCCGGCACAGGCCATGGGTGGAATCTTCAGTAGGCGGTGCAGCGATGCGCATTGTGCAGCCATGAAAAATATGCGGCCGTGTGTGCTGGCAGTCGTCACAGTAAACTGACTCCTCTGAATACAACACGCACCCGAATACATGCTGCGGCCGCCTGCACTCTTCACCAAAACAAACCCTGACCATTCTATACCTCTCGCTGCTGTGGAAATATCAACCTTACATTAGATTAAACCCGCAATAGGTAAAACCGTTTACACGGCTTATACCTGTTATGGTTATTTCTCAAAGCAAGCAGTATACCATTGACGGAAAAACTGTACGGCTGCGGCATGGCCAGTAAAAAGATATAAACTATTTCAATACATTAGGGAGAATAAGACTGGATGAGGAGCAGCGGGCCTTTGCGCTTAACGCTGCAGGGGGCTGGCTTTTTTCGGCCAGTTAAGAATAGGCATCTGGCTGGATTGAAACAATGGCCGGTAGGCAGCCGTAGCAATAGGACATATGGAGATGGGTGACCCTTTGCCTTCTCTGCTTTCATCTGGTTAGGCTTTAAGGTGTTTTTGCATTACTTGTATTAAGGAACGTAATAGGGTTTGATATTGTGGGATTGAAAAAACTGGGCGAGATAGCTGCTCCTTGCTTTCATGATAGGGAAGTACCCCCTTTAAAAAACTTAACAGTTCATCAA